>NZ_JBLROA010000073.1:0-29683 GCF_047921505.1 Micromonospora sp. SL1-18
GGCCTCAGGATGCCGCCGACCACCCGCGAACCGGACACCAGACCGCAGAACACCCAGACAGGGCGACCACACGCCCTTGATGATCCACTCCGTGTCCGGCAAACGGCGACATCCGACCCACACCGACACCGCGACATGCCGTGCACGGAGTCGATCAAGGTCTCCCGCCCCGAGATACCAGGCGCGTGAGCTGGCGCACATACGATACGAATCGGTTCCGTATCGAAACTCGCTCCCTTACGCTCAGGGTCGTTACGAGTCTGCCCCGTATCGTATTTCGACGCGGGTGAACCGGGGGGAGAACCGAGTTGGAACCGCACGAGAACACCGGACACCCGAGGAGGTGGGCGATCCTGGGGGTGCTGGTGATCAGCCTCCTCGTGGTCGTCCTCGACAACACGATCCTCAACGTCGCCCTGCGTACCCTCGCCGACCCGGTGCACGGCCTCGGCGCCAGCCAGGGCGAGCTGGAGTGGTCGATCAACTCCTACACGCTGGTCTTCGCCGGCCTGCTCTTCACCTTCGGCGTCCTCGGTGACCGCCTCGGGCGCAAGCGTTTCCTGCTCGTCGGCCTGGCCCTGTTCGGACTGGCGTCGCTGCTGTCGGCGTACGCCCAGGACCCGGCGCAGCTGATCGGCGCCCGCGCGCTGATGGGCGTCGGTGGCGCGGCCATCATGCCGGTGACGCTCTCGATCATCTCCAACGTCTTCGACCCCCGCGAGCGAGCCCGGGCGATCGGCGTCTGGGCCGGCGCGGTCGGCCTCGCCGTGGCGATCGGCCCGATCCTCGGGGGCGCCCTGCTCGAGCACTACTGGTGGGGTTCGGTCTTCCTGATCAACGTCCCGGTGGTGGCGCTCGGGGTGGTGCTGGTCGCCGCGCTGGTGCCCGAGTCCCGCGACCCGAACCCGGGCCGGGTGGACCTGTTCGGCGTGCTGCTGTCCGTGGTCGGCCTGGTCGCCCTCACCTACGGCATCATCGACGGCGGCGAGCACGGCTTCGACCGGCTGCCGGTCTGGGCCGCCATCGTCGGCGGGCTCGCGGTCCTGGCCTGGTTCGTCTCCCACGAGCTGCGCAGCGACCACCCGTCGCTGGACGTCCGGCTGTTCCGGGTGCCCCGGTTCGCCGCCCCGGTGGCGCTGGTCGGGCTGGTGTTCTTCGCCGCGATGGGCGTGATGTTCTTCAACGCGTTCTACCTCCAGCTGGTCCGCGGCTACAGCCCGCTGGAGACCGGTCTGCTCTTCCTGCCGTTCGCCGCGGCGCAGCTGTTCTTCGCGCCGCGCAGCGCGGCGATGGTCCGCCGCTTCGGTGGTCGGGCCGTCGCGCTGGTCGGCCTCGCGTTGACCGCGGTGGCGCTCGGCGCGTTCGTCTTCGTCGACGCGGTCACACCGATCTGGATCGTCCTGGTCCTGACCTTCCTCCAGGGCACCGGTATGGCCAACATCATGCCACCGGCCACCGAGTCGATCATGTCGGCGCTGCCTCGGGAGAAGGCCGGCGTCGGCTCGGCGGTGAGCAACACCGTCCGCCAGGTGGCCGGTGCGCTCGGCGTGGCGGTGCTCGGTTCGGTGCTCTCCGCGGTCTACAGGAGCGACGTCGCCTCGGCGCTCGCCGGTCTGCCCGCCCCGGCCCGGGCGGCGGCGGAGGAGTCCATCTCCGGCGCGTACGCGGCGGCGGCGCAGCTCGGGCCGGCCGCGCCGAGGCTGATCGCGGCGGCCAACGACTCATTCGTCTCGGCGATGCACTGGGCCGCGGCGGTCTCCGCGCTGGTGGCCGCGCTCGGCATCGTCATCGTGCTCCGCTGGATGCCCGCTCGCCCGGTGCTCGCCCCGGCCGACGCCCGGCCGGCCACCGAGCCGGAGCTGGCCGGGACCCCGTAGGTTCGGCCACAATGTCCGACATGAGTTCCCCCGCCGATGCTCCGCGGTTGCCCGGGCGACCGCGGAGCATCCGCGCGGACGAGGCGATCGTGCAGGCGACCCTGGACCTGCTCGCCGAGGGCAACACGATCGAGGCGCTCTCCATCGAGGCGATCGCCGCTCGCGCCGGGGTCGGCAAGGCCACCATCTACCGCCGCTGGCCGGGCAAGGATGCCCTGCTGCTCGACGCGCTGCGCACCCTCAAGGGCACTCCGCCCGAGCCGGGTGGCCACTCCGTCCGGGACGATCTGGTTCTGCTGGTCGGCGCGATCGGGCACAACGTCGACCCCCGCGCCGCGAAGATCATGCCCTGCCTGGTGCCCGAGGTGAACCGCAGCCCGGCCCACCACCGGCTCTATCTGAACATGGTCGAGCCGCGCCGGAAGCTGATGCGGGAGGTGCTCCAGCGCGGGATACGCAGCGGGGAGCTCCGCGCCGACGTGGACCTCGAGCTGGCGATGGCGCTGCTGAGCGGGCCGATGCTGATGCAGCGGATGCTGCGCTGGCAGCCGGAACTGGACGACAAGATCCTGCCGGAGCGGATCGTCGACGCCGTCCTGGACGGCCTCCGCGCCCGCTGACCACGTCCCGAAGAGACCGGGTGACTTGGTAGGGAATGGCCCCTCCAGGGGCCGATACCTGCCAAGATCTGCAAGCCGTCGGGGTGGCGGGGCCGAGGGTCAGCCGGCGGGGGTGCGCAGGCGGTGCAGGCGCAGGGCCAGCTGCACCTCCAGGGCACGCTCCGGCTTCTGCCAGTCCGCGCCGAGCAGCTGCCCGACCCGCTCCAGCCGCTGGGTCACCGTGTTGACGTGCACGTGCAGCAGCTCCGCCGCCCGGGCCAGGCTGCCGCCCATCCCGAAGTACGCCTCCAGCGTCTTCACCAGCGCGGTGCCGCGCCGGGCGTCGTAGTCCACCACCGGCCCGACCGTCGTGGCGAGGAAGCGGGCCACGTCCCGGTCGCCAGAGTCGCCGACCGCGCCCAGCAGCAGCCCCACGAACCCCAGCTCGGCGGTGCTTGCGCCCTCCCCGGCGCGACCCAGCGCGCCCAGCGCGGTCAGGCAGCGTTCCGCCTCGGCGAAGGTGGTGGCCAGCGAGGCCGGCCCGGTGGACGGCCCGCTCGCCCCGGCGGTCACCGGCCGACCGGTCACCCGGGACAGGTCGCGGGCCACCGCACGCGCCGCGCCGCCGGCGTCCTTGCCGGGCAGCATCAGCACCACCCGGCCGTCCCGCGCCGCCGCCAGCCCGCCCCGGGTCGAGGCGTACGTGGTGGCCCAGGACAGCACCCGCTGCCGGGCCGAACCGGTCGCGGCGAACGCGTCGTCGCCGACCGCCACCAGCACGTGCGGGGCGTCCAGGTCCACCCCGAGGCGGCGGGCCCGGCTGCGCAGCGCGTCGGTGTCCCGCAGCGGCCGGGCGATCAGGTCGTCCAGCAGCTCGCCCCGGACCCGGCCCTCCGCCTCCGCCACGGTCCGCCGGAACAGCAGCAGCAACGCGGTCACCAGCGCCGCCCGCTCCAGGATCCGCTGGTCCGCGTCGACCAGCTCCCCGTCCGGGCGCAGCACCAGCGCGCCCAGGTTCTCCGCACCGGCAACCACGGCGGCGTACCAGAGCGGACCCCGGCGGACGCTGCGGCCCTCGGTCCGGGAGGCGGCCACCGCCTCCACCAGGTCCGCCCGGTCCGGCTCCTCGATCTCGCCAACCCGGGCCAGCCGCCGCCCCTCGGCATCCAGCGCCAGCAACGCCCCGCCGAGCACGTCGGTGACCGCCGCCGCCACGTCCTCCATCCCGCCGCCGCGCACCACCAGCGCGGTCATCCGGTCGTGGGCGGCGGCGGCCCGCTCCACCGAGCTGCTGTGCGCCCGGATCGTGCTGTTCGCCGACGACAGCTCCGCCAGCGCCGAGCGGGTCTCCGCCAGCAGCCGGGCGGTGTCGATCGCCACCGCCGCGTGCGCCGCGAGGGAGACCAGCAGCGACACCTCTTCCCGGGCGAACGGCCGGGCCGACCGGTTGGCCGCGTACAGCACGCCGATCACGCTGGACCCGAGCCGCAGCGGTACGCCGAGGATGGCCACCAGGCCCTCCTCGCCCACCCCGGCGTCGATCTCCCCGGTGTGGTGGAACCGATCGTCCTCCGGGTAGTTGGCCGTCACGTACGGGGTGCCGGTCTGGGCGACCAGCCCGCCCAGGCCGTCACCCATCTCCAGCCGCAGCCGCTGGAACCGGGCCGAGATCGAGCCGTCGGTGACCCGCATGTAGGTGTCGCCGCGCTCGTCGTCGTTGAGCGTCATGTACGCCACGTCGGTGCCGAGCAGGATCCGGGCCCGGTGCACGATCGCCCGCAGCACGTCGTCCAGGTCGCGCAGCCCGGCCAGGTCGCTGGCCGTGTCGTACAGGCCGGAGAGCTCGATCTCCCGGCGGCGCCGGCGCTCCAGCAGCGCGCGGACCCGCAGCGCCACCACCTTCGCCTGCTCCAGCTCGGCCAGCCGCTCGGGCGGCAGGCCGGCGGCGCGGGCCGCGACCAGCGGCCCTTCGAACTCGACCGCGGCGGCCTCCCGGGCCAGCAGCTCGAGGAACTCGACCGGCGACGACATGACCGACATTCTGCGGGGCGCCACTAGTTGGCCGTCCAGCCCCCGTCGAGGGCGATCGAGGCACCGGTGATGAACGCGGCCGGCGGCGAGCAGAGGTACGCGACCAGTTCCGCCACCTCCTCCGGCTCGATCAGCCGCTTGATCGCCGCCCGAGCCAGCATGATCTTCTCGACCACCTCGTCCTCGCCGATGCCGTGCGTGGCGGCCTGGTCGGCGATCTGGCTCTCCACCAGCGGGGTCCGCACGTACGCCGGGTTGATGCAGTTGGCGGTCACCCCGTGCGCGGCGCCCTCCAGCGCGACCACCTTCGACAGCCCCTCCAGGGCGTGCTTGGCCGAAACGTACGCCGCCTTGTACGGCGAGGCGCGCAGCCCGTGCACCGAGGAGATGTTGACGATCCGGCCCCAGCCGTTGGCGTACATGTGTGGCAGGGCCCGCCGGATGAGCAGGAACGGCGCCTCCACCATCACCCGCTGGATGTACTCGAAGCGCTCGACGGGGAAGTCCTGCACCGGCGCGACGTGCTGCAGGCCGGCGTTGTTGACCACGATGTCGACGTCGACGTCGACGTCCAGCCGGTCGATCGCGGCCACGTCGGCCAGGTCGATGCCCTCGGCCCGGCCGCCCGCCTCGGCGGCCACCGCCTTGGCCGCCGCCACGTTCCGGTCGACCACCAGCACCGCCGCGCCGGCCGCCGCCAGGCGCAGGGCGCAGGCCCGTCCGATGCCGCTGCCACCACCGGTCACCAGGGCGCTACGACCGGAGAGGTCGACGCGTACGACGTGGGGGACCGCCACGGGTTCTGCCGTCATGGCGCAAGAAGTTACGAGCTGTGTGGCCGGTGGCACATGGGGCGGCGGCACATACTCGACGGCTGGTCTGTGTGGGCTCGACGGGCCTACCCGGCGCCCGGGCGGAGTGTCCCGGCCAGCCAGCCCGGTGGTCTTGTCGTAGGGCCGTGGCAACGTGGTCGCGACCGGGCGTGTCCCGTCCGGCTGCGGCCGGACGGGCCCAGTAGGGTGTCGAACACATGTGCGGCTGACGATCTGGGGGGAGGAGGCGGCGTGCGGGTGCTCGGTGTCGACCCGGGGCTGACCCGGTGTGGGGTCGGTGTGGTCGAGGGCGTGCCGGGACGGCCCTGCACCCTGGTCGCCTACTACGTCGTCTACACCGACCCGGCCGACGAGCTGCCGCTGCGCCTGCTGCACCTGGACCGCTCGCTCACCGATCTGGTCGCCGAGCACCGGCCCGACGCGGTGGCCGTGGAGCGGGTGTTCAGCCAGCACAATGTCCGCACGGTGATGGGCACCGCCCAGGCCAGCGGGATCGCCGTGCTGGCCGGGGCGCGGGCCGGGCTGCCGGTGCAGACGTACACCCCGAGCGAGGTGAAGGCGGCGGTGACCGGGTCCGGCCAGGCGGACAAGGCGCAGATGACCATGATGGTGACCCGGCTGCTGCGGTTGCCCGAGCCACCCCGGCCCGCCGACGCCGCCGACGCCCTGGCCCTGGCCATCTGCCACGTCTGGCGCGGCGGTACCCGGTCGAAGCTGGCCGCCGCGGCCGAGGCGGCACGACGAGGAGGAACGCGAGCATGATCGCCAGCGTGCGCGGCACGGTGACCGCGACCGGTCCGGACCACGCGGTGGTGGAGGTGGGCGGCATCGGCCTGGCCGTGCAGTGTGCCCCCGGCACCATCGCCGAGCTGCGGGTCGGCCAGCCGGCCCGGCTCGCCACCAGCCTGGTCGTGCGCGAGGACTCGCTCACCCTCTACGGCTTCGCCGACGACGACGCCAAGCAGCTGTTCGAGCTGCTCCAGACCGCCAGCGGGGTGGGCCCCCGGCTGGCCCAGGCGGTGCTCGCCGTGCACACCCCGGACGCGGTCCGCAAGGCCATCGCCAACGCCGACACCGCCGCGCTGACCCGGGTGCCCGGCATCGGCAAGAAGGGCGCCGAGCGGCTCGTCCTCGAACTGCGCGACCGGGTCGGCCCGGTGCCGGTCGGGCCCGACGGGGCCGCCGGGGTAACCGCGGGTGCCTGGCCCGAGCAGGTGCGCCAGGCCCTGGTCGGGCTCGGCTGGACGGCCGCTCAGGCCGAGCAGGCCGTCGCCGCCGTCGCGGAGACCGTCGACGGCGCGACTCCGCCGGTGCCGGTCCTGCTCAAGCAGGCCATCCGCCTCCTGGGTCGGACCCGATGACGGGGGAGAACCTGGTCTCGGCGTACGTCAGCGACGCGGAACGGGACGCGGAGGCCAGCGTCCGGCCGAAGCGCCTCGCCGACTTCATCGCCCAGGATCGCGTGCGGGACCAGCTCGACCTGCTGCTCCAGGGGGCGATGCGGCGCGGTTCCCCGCCCGACCACATCCTCTTGTCCGGGCCGCCTGGCCTGGGTAAGACCAGCCTGGCCAACATCGTGGCCGCCGAGCTGGGCGCGGGGATCCGGGTGACCAGCGGCCCGGCGATCGAGCGTTCCGGCGACCTGGCCGCCATCCTGACCAGCCTCGCCGAGGGTGACGTCCTGTTCATCGACGAGATTCACCGGATAGCCCGGCCGGCCGAGGAACTGCTCTACAGCGCGATGGAGGATTTCCGGGTCGACGTGGTGGTCGGCAAGGGCCCGGGGGCCACCGCCATTCCGCTCGACGTCGAGCCGTTCACGCTGGTCGGCGCTACCACCCGCTCCGGCCTGCTCACCGGGCCGATGCGGGACCGGTTCGGCTTCGTCGCCCACCTCGACTTCTACACCCCGGCCGAGCTGGAGGTGCTGCTGCGCCGTTCGGCCCGGATCATCGGCGTGCCGATCACCGACGAGGGCGCGGTCGAGATCGCCGGCCGGTCCCGGGGCACCCCGCGGATCGCCAACCGGCTGCTGCGCCGGGTCCGGGACTTCGCCGAGGTCAGGGCCGACGGGGTGGTCACCCTGGAGAGTGCAAGGGCCGCCCTCACCGTGTACGACGTCGACGCGCTCGGGCTGGACCGGCTGGACCGGGCGGTGCTCACCGCGCTGGTCGACTCGTTCCGGGGTGGCCCGGTGGGCCTCTCCACCCTGGCGGTGGCGGTGGGGGAGCAGCCGGACACGGTCGAGGAGGTCTGCGAGCCCTTCCTGGTGCGGGCCGGGCTGCTGGCCCGTACGCCCCGCGGGCGGGTGGCCACCGAGGCTGCCTGGCACCACCTGGGGCGTACGCCGCCGAATGGTACATTTGTCGCCGACACTCCTGCCGTGCCCGATCTCTTCTCCGCCCAGGCCGATCAGCCGTGATCCGAACGTGATCTGCACCGCATTCGGTCTTCTCAGGAGCAAGGATTAGACTTCGCCGCGGTTTGTACAGGACGTCAGAGTCCACCTCCGCTCCGGCACCCTTCGGGGCGGCGCGGAGCCATAGGGAAGGTCAAAACTGTGTTCTACGCAGCAGGTGGTGGGGGAGCCGGCAGTCTGACGCCGATCCTGATGATCGCTCTGCTCTTCGGCGTCATGTACTTCATGATGATCCGCCCCCAGCAGAAGCGGCGCCGGGATGCCGAGCAGATGCAGTCCGCGCTCGCCCCGGGCGACGAGGTCGTCACGATCGGCGGGCTCTACGGCACGGTCAGCAGCGTGGACGACGAGACCGTCCAGCTGGAGGTCGCGCCGGGCGTGCAGACCCGGTACGCGCGTCCGGCCATTGCCCGCGTGGTCAATCAGGCCGAGCGTCCCGAGGTGATCGAGCAGGTCACCGAGGACGCGGAGCCGGTCAAGGACTGACCGCCGGCCCCGGACGGGGCAGCGAAGTTGTCGCCAAAAGTGAATAGTTGGGTCGGCGCTCGTCGCCGGCACGCGGGGAATATCGTTCGGCGCCGCCGCGTCGTCACCCTCTGAGGCGTGTCGGCCGGCGGCGTCGGCTCGTCGAGCAGTCGGGCGGACACCCCCGGCCCGATATTCGTCGCCGCTGCCCAGCGGCGCGACCGTACAGGGAGACAGGACAGCCGTGGCACCACCACCTCAGGGACAGATGCGGCCCGGCCGGCAGCTCGCCGTGCTCGGGCTCATCTTTGTCGTCCTCTATTCTTTGGCGTTCTTCGCGGGCGGTGCCAGCGGTGGCTTCAAGGACCGGTTGCAGCCCCGGCTCGGCCTGGACCTGGTCGGCGGCACCCGGCTGACGCTCGAGGCCACCAACAGCGCGGATGGCAAGCCCCCGACGGCCGCCAACCTTGAAGAGGCGCGCCAGATCATCGAGAGCCGGGTCAACGCCTACGGCGTGGCCGAGGCCGAGGTGGTCACCGAGGGCAACCGCAACATCGTCGTCTCCCTGCCCGGTGAGAACCGGGACCTGACCGACGTCGGCAGCGCCGCCGAGCTGCGCTTCCGCAAGGTCCTCAAGGTCACCGACGGCAGCGGGGTCAACGCCGCGCCGGCGCCGTCCGGCAGCGCCGCCCCGGCCCCGTCGGGCAGCGCCGCCCCGGCCCCGTCGGGCAACGCGGCGCCGAAGCCGTCCGGCAGCGCCGCGGCGAAGGCCCCCGCGTCGCCGAGCACCGGCGGGCAGGGCGGCATGGCCCCGACGCCGAGCGCCAGCGCCGCCGCGCCGACCCCGTCGGCCGCCGCGAGCGCCGCCGCGCCGGCGCCGAGCGGGAACGCCGAGCCGAGCGCGAACGCCGAGCCGAGCGCGAGCGCCGAGCCGGTGCCGCAGAGCGTCGAGGAGCAGCGCAAGGCCATCGAGCAGATGGTGGGCCCGGACGTCTGGGCCGCCGCCACCGGCCTGAAGGCCCCGGCGGACATCACCGCCGACCCGTCGCTGGCGGAGAAGCTCAAGCCGTTCGGCACCCTCTCCCCGCAGGAGATCGCGGTGCTGCCGGTCGACATGCAGTTCAACGTCCCGACGATCACCTGCGACCAGCTCGACAAGCGGCCGCCGGCATCGATCAAGGACGAGAAGCAGCAGGCCGTCGCCTGCGAGTCCGGCGCCAAGTACCTGCTGGACGTGGCGAAGGTGGTCGGCACCGACGTCAAGAACGCGTCCGCCCAGCTCGACCAGACCAGCGCCTGGGTGGTGAGCCTGAACTTCACCAGCAAGGGCCAGGACAGGTGGACCGCGCTGACCCGCGAGTCGTTCCAAAACGAGGGCCAGGCCTGCGACCAGACCGCGCTCGGCCAGGGCGGCAAGTGCCGGGTCTCCGTGGTGCTGGACAACGAGATCATCTCGTCCCCGGAGATCCAGGGCGTGCTGACCGGTGACTCCCAGATCACCGGCAGCTTCGACAGCAAGAGCGCGAACCAGCTGGCCAGCCAGCTGCGCTACGGCGCCCTGCCGGTGACCTTCGTGCCGCAGGAGCAGCAGAACGTCACCGCCACCCTGGGCGACAGCCACCTCAAGGCGGGCCTGCTCGCGGCCGGCATCGGCATGCTGCTGGTCATCATCTACTCGTTCTTCTACTACCGGCTGCTCGGCTCGGTCATCTTCCTCAGCCTGGTGCTCTCGGGGCTGCTCGTCTTCGGCTCCCTGGTGGTGCTCGGCCGGTCGATGGGCTTCACCCTGACCCTCGCCGGCCTCGCCGGCATGATCGTCTCGCTCGGTGTGGCGGCGGACTCGTTCGTCATCTACTTCGAGCGGCTCAAGGACGAGATCCGGGAGGGGCGTAGTCCACGCAGCGCGGTGCCGCGGGCGTGGGTCCGGGCCCGCCGGACGATCATCTCGGCGAACGCCATCACCCTGATGTCCGCCGTGGTGCTCTACATCGTCTCGGTCGGCGCGGTGAAGGGCTTCGCCTTCGCGCTCGGCCTGGCGACGATCCTCGACCTGCTCGTCGTCTTCCTCTTCCGTCACCCGATCATGACGATGTTCGCCCGGACCCGGGCGTTCCTGTCCCCGCGGGTCAGCGGTCTCGGTCGGGCCCTGCCGGCCCGGTCGGCCGAGCAGGCAACCGCTCGCAACCCGCGCGTCAAGGAGGCCTGAGATGGCTAAGACTGGTCTGGCGTCCCGGCTCTACCGGGGCGAGGCCGATCTCAACATCGTCGGCCGGCGCAAGCTGTGGTTCGCCGTAGCCGGCGCGCTGGTGCTGATCGCCGTGCTCAGCTTCGCGATCCGCGGCTTCAGCCTCGGCATCGAGTTCGCCGGCGGCAACTCGTTCCAGGTGCCGGCCAGCGTCGGCACCCTGACCCAGGCCGAGGACAAGGTCAACGCGGCGCTGCAGGCCAAGGGCGGCGGCATCGAGGTGGTCACCGCACAGAAGGTCGGCAGCACCAGCGGCGAGTACTACGAGATGCGTACCCCGCAGCTCAGCGCCGAGCAGGCCAACGCGGTCAAGACCGAGATGGCGCAGGAGTTCGGCATCGACGCTGACCAGATCAGCGGCAGCCAGGTGTCGGAGGCGTGGGGCAGCCAGGTCACCGACCGCGCGCTGCTCGGTCTGCTGATCTTCATCGCGGTGGTGGCGATCTACCTGATCCTGCGCTTCGAGTGGCGGATGGCGGTCGCCGCGATCGCCTCGCTGCTCACCAACCTGCTCCTCACCGCCGGCATCTACTCGCTGGTCGGCTTCGAGGTCACCCCGTCGACGATCATCGGTTTCCTCACCATCCTGGGCTTCGCGCTCTATGACGTGGTGGTGGTCTTCGACAAGGTGCAGGAGAACACCCGCGGCATCACCGCGAACAACAACACGACCTACGGCGAGGCGGCCAACCTGGCGCTCAACCAGAGCCTCATGCGGTCGCTGAACACCTCGGTGGTCGCCCTGCTCCCGGTCGGCGGTCTGCTCTTCATCGGCGCGGGCCTGCTCGGTGCCGGCACCCTGAAGGACCTGGGTCTGGTGCTCTTCGTCGGTATGGCGGTGGCGTTCCTGACCTCGATCCTGCTGGCCACCCCGCTGCTGGTGCTGCTGAAGAACCAGGACCCGCGGATCAGCGCGCACAACAAGCGGGTGCTGGCCCGTCGGGGCGCGATCGCTCGGGGCGAGGTCACCCCGAAGGGTGCGCCGCGGGCCGTGGTGGCCGGCGACGAGGCCATCGACCCGGAGGCGGCGGCCCTCGCTGGCGCGGCGCCGAAGGTTGGCGCCCGGCCGGCCGGCAAGCGTCCTGCCGGGGCGCGGGGCGGTCGTCCCGGCGGCGGGGGCAACCGGCCGGGTGGCGGGAAGCGTCGCTGACCCGGGGAAACCTTCCGGCGGCGCGCGGTGCCGCCGACCTGCCCGGGGCGACCCGGTAGGAACCGACCGGATGGCGTCCGTCATGCTGTGCGAGCAGCATGACGGACGCCGTCGTCGTTTCGAAGGGACATGGGACGTACCGTGACGGAGACCCACACCACCGGGGTACGAGGAGACAGCGGCCCGGAGGTCGCCCAGCTGGTCGCCAGCCGGGTGCTGGACGTGCCGGACTTCCCCCAGCCCGGGGTCATGTTCAAGGACCTGATGCCGCTCTTCGCCGACGGTGCCGTCTTCCGCGAGGTGATCGACGGGATCATCGCGTACCACGGGCGGGACTCGTTCGACACGGTGGCCGGCATCGAGGCGCGCGGCTTCGTGCTCGCCGCGGCCATCGCGTACGCCTCCGGGGTCGGGGTGGTGCCCGTGCGCAAGGCCGGCAAGCTGCCCCGCGCCACGCACGCCGCCTCCTACGCGCTGGAATACGGCGAGGCGACCCTGGAGGTGCACCAGGACGCCTTCACCGCCGGTCACCGGGTCCTCGTGGTGGACGATGTTCTCGCCACCGGCGGCACCGCCGAGGCCACCCTCGACCTGGTGGAGCGGGCCGGCGGCACGATCGCCGGCTTCACCGTCCTGCTGGAGTTGGGCTTCCTCAAGGGGCGGGAGCGGCTCGCCCCGCGTCCGGTCCATGCCCTGCTGACCGTTTGAGCGCCCGGCCAGCCGGACCGGTCCTGCGGGGTCCGTCCGGCGGAGGCGCGGCGTACCCTGCGTGCGGGTAGGATTGCCCTTTGCTGACCGGGCGGGCGACCGTTCGGAGACGCGACGACCGGCCAGACGGCCGGCGCGGTGCGCGGGGGCCGCCGGGACCGCGAGATCCCCGGCGGCCGGCGCGGACCACGTCGACGGGGGCGGGCGGCGCGGAACAAGACCGGCTTCAGGGCCGGTTGAACAGGTACGTCGGCCGGACGGCCGGCGCATCCCGGCGAGCGGTGAGGAGGCCGGTGTCCCACGATGTCGCCCCTCCGGTGGAGGGCACGGTGCACCCGACAGGCGACGCGGACGGCGCGGTGACCGGGCAGAACGGCAACCCGCCGACCCGGGTTACCGGCTCGGGCGGTGGGCCCGACGCCAGGTCGGACGGCGGCGCGCCGCCCGGCGGGGCGGTCGTGGTGCCGTTGCGGGCCGACGGCGCGGGGGAGACGTCCCCTGGCGGCGGCTTCGCCCTCGCCAGCGCCCCGACCGGCCGACGGGTACGCGCCCGGCTGGCCAGGTTCAACGCGCCGTGGCAGACCTCCCAGGTCAGCGAGGTGTTGGAGCCGCTGATCGCCCTCCATCGGGAGAACCATCCCAAGGCCGACGCCCGGCTGCTGCAGCGGGCGTTCGACACCGCCGCCCGCTGGCATTCCGGTCAGTACCGCAAGTCCGGTGACCCGTACATCACCCACCCGCTCGCGGTGGCGACCATCCTGGCCACCCTGGGGATGGACACCACCACCCTGGTCGCGGCGCTGCTGCACGACACGATCGAGGACACGGAGTACACCCTCGACCAGATGCGCGCCGACTTCGGCGGCGAGGTGGCCCTGCTGGTCGACGGCGTCACGAAGCTCGACAAGGTCAAGCTCGGTGACGCGGCCAAGGCGGAGACCATCCGCAAGATGGTGGTCGCCATGGCCAAGGACCCGCGGGTCCTGGTGATCAAGCTCGCGGACCGGCTGCACAACATGCGTACCCTCACCTTCCTGCCCCGCCCCAAGCAGGAGCAGAAGGCGAAGGAGACGCTGGAGATCCTCGCGCCGCTGGCGCACCGCCTCGGTATGAACACCATCAAGTGGGAGCTGGAGGACCTCGCCTTCGGCACCCTGTTCCCAAAGCGGTTCGAGGAGATCAATCGCCTGATCGGGGAGCACCAGCCGCAGCGTGAGGCGCTGCTGCGCCAGGTGACCCAGAAGGTGGGCACCGACCTGAAGGCCGCCAAGATCAAGGCGGAGGTCACCGGCCGGCCGAAGCACCTCTACTCGATCTACCAGAAGATGATCGTGCGGGGTCGCGACTTCAACGACATCTACGACCTGGTCGGGGTGCGGATCCTGGTCGACACGGTGCGGGACTGCTACGCGGCGCTGGGCGTCATCCACGCCAACTGGCAGCCGGTGCCGGGCCGGTTCAAGGACTACATCGCGATGCCCAAGTTCAACATGTACCAGTCGTTGCACACGACGGTCATCGGGCCCACCGGCAAGCCGGTGGAGATGCAGATCCGCACCTACGCGATGCACCGCACCGCCGAGTTCGGCATCGCCGCGCACTGGAAGTACAAGGAGCAGAAGGGCACCCAGATCGTCGGCCCGCCGGCGCACATCGACGAGATGACCTGGCTGCGCCAGCTGCTGGACTGGCAGCGGGAGGCGGCGGACCCGAGCGAGTTCCTGGACGCGCTGCGGTTCGACCTGTCCAGCCAGGAGGTGTACGTCTTCACCCCGAAGGGCGACGTCATCCCGCTGCCGACCGGGTCGACGCCGGTGGACTTCGCGTACGCGGTGCACACCGAGGTCGGGCACAAGTGCATCGGCGCCCGGGTCAACGGCAAGCTGGTGCCGCTGGAGTCGACGCTGTCCAACGGCGACGTGATCGAGATCTTCACCTCGAAGTCCGACACCGCCGGCCCGACCCAGGACTGGCTCGGGTTCGTCAAGAGCCCGCGCGCCCGCACCAAGATCCGCCAGTACTTCAACAAGGAGCGGCGTGAGGAGGCGATCGAGGCCGGCAAGGACTCGATCGTCAAGGCGATGCGCAAGCAGGGCATGCCGCTGCAGCGGATGCTCACCCCGGACGCGCTGATGTCGATCGCCCGGGACCTGCACCTGGCCGACGTCGCCTCGCTCTACGCGGCGGTCGGCGACAGCCAGGTCTCCGCGCAGTCGGTGGTGCAGAAGCTGATGGCCGCGTACGGCGGTGAGGAGGGCGCGGCGGAGGACATCGCCGAGACCGCGTCTGCCACCCGGCCGCCGCGCAGCCGGGCCAGCAGTCACGATCCGGGTGTGGTGGTCCGGGGCGTCAGCGACGTCTGGATCAAGCTGGCTCGGTGCTGCACGCCGGTGCCGCCGGACGCCGTCTTCGGCTTCGTCACCCGCTCCGGCGGGGTGAGCGTGCACCGCGACGACTGCGCCAACGCGGAGGACCTGAAGGCGCAGAGCGAGCGGGTGGTCGAGGTGAGCTGGAAGCTCACCTCCGCGTCGACCTTCCTGGTCGCCATCCAGGTGGAGGCGCTCGACCGGCACAAGCTGCTGACCGACGTCACCCGGGTGCTCTCCGACGAGCGGGTCAACATCCTCTCCGCCACGGTCACCACCACCCGGGACCGGGTGGCGGTGAGCCGGTTCAGCTTCGAGATGGCCGACCCGAAGCACCTGGGGCACCTGCTGGCCGCGGTCCGCAAGGTCGACGGCGTCTTCGACGCGTACCGGGTCACCTCCGGGTCCTGAGCACACAGGCGAAAGCGCCCGCCGGCAGGAACCGGCGGGCGCTTTCGTACGCGGTGCGAAGGGTGGGTCAGCCGCCCTGGATGTCAGTCATCGTCAGCTTCTTGATGACGACCTCCTTCTTCGGGTGCCCGCCCCCGGCCTGCTGGGCGAACGCGCCGTCGTCGCCGGCCGCCGCGACCTGCTGCACCAGGTCCATGCCACCGGTGATCGTGCCCAGCACGGTGTAGTTCGGGTCGAGCTGGGAGTCGCCGTACACGATGAAGAACTGGCTGCCGGTGCTGCCCGGCTGGCCGGAGTTGGCCATCGCGATGACGCCCTCCGGGTACGGCGGCCGCTTGTCGGTGGGCAGGTTCTCCTCGGTCAGGTTGTAGCTCGGGCCGCCCATGCCGTCGGTGTCCCGCCAGCCGTTGCCCGTCGCGGCCGGGTCGCCGCACTGGAGCACCTTGATCCCCTGGGTGACCAGGCGGTGGCACTTGGTGTTGTCGAAGAAGCCCTTGCTGGCCAGGTGGGTGAAGCTGCCGGCGGTGCAGGGCACCTGGTCGCGGTTGATCTTCGCGGTGATCGGACCGAGGTTGGTGTCGAGCGTCATCGTCTGGCTGCCCTTGTTGGCCTGCTGGGTCGGGGGCAGCCCGACGTCCTTGATCTGCTTGGGGCGTCCCTCCTTGGGGACCTCGGTGTAGGTGCACTGCGAGTAGCCCGCCGTGTTGGCGTTCTGCTGCTTGTCGTCGTCGCCACCGAGCTTGGTGACCAGCCACACGGTGCCGGCGACCACGAGCACCAGCACGGCCGCCGCGCCGACGATGGCCTGCGTCTGCCGGCCCTTGCGCGCCTTGGCGGCGCGTTCGGCCATCTCCCGCTCGAGTCGGGCCCGCGCCGCCGCGCGCTGCCGCTCTCTGGTGGACGTCACGGTCACTCCTTACGGTGTTTCTCTGGCGCGGACGTTTGCCGCTGCTGGTTGGGGTGGGGGCGGCCGGGTCAGCTGGCGCTGGTGCTCGCCGCCTTCGCGAGGTCTGGCTCGCCGACCGTGAGGCTCTGGATCACCACGTCCGTCTTCGGCTTGACCTTGGCCCCGCTCCCATTGTCCACGGTCTCCAGGGCTCCGATCTTCTCCACCACGTCAAGCCCGCCGGTGACCTTGCCGATGATCGGGTAGGCCGGCTTCTCGGGGTTGAAGTCCTTGAAGAAGATCAGGAACTGGCTGCCGTTGGACCCCGGCGGGTTGGCGACCATGGCGACCGTGCCCTTCGGGTACGCCGGGGGCTGCTCCGGCGCGGCCGAGGCGGACGGCTCCGGCGCGGTGGGGACGTCCTCGTCGGGGAACGAGTAGGTCGGGCCGCCGATGCCGGTGCCGCTCGGGTCGCCGCAGCGCAGCGCGCCCTCGGTGGTGATCTCATGGCACTTGGTGTTGTCGTAGAACGACTTGCCGGCCAGGTGGGAGATGCTCGCCGCGGCGCACGGTGCCGAGGTGAGGTCGAGCGCGGCGGTGATCGGGGCACCCTGGTTGGTGGTGACCGTCATCGTCCGGGTGCCGCTGGTGGGCAGGCCGGTGGTGTTCGGCTTGCCGACGTCCTTGAGGTTGGTGTTGGCGCTGGCGTCCTGTGGGGTCCAGACGCAGACGTCCTCGGCGGCCTTGGGTTTCGGTTTCGCGTCGAAGACGCCCAGCCCCCAGAGCGAGCCAAACACGATCAGCGCGAGCACGACGAGCGCGCCGACGCCGGCCTGGATCTGCCGGCGGCGCTTCGCCGCGGCGGCCCGCCGGGCGAGCTGCCGGTCGAGCTTGGCCCGCGCCAGTTTGCGCTGCCGGTCCCTGCTGGAAGCCACCCGTGCTCCCCTTCCTCTACGCTGGTCCTCGCCGGCGCCGGGCCGTTGTTCGCCCGTCGGTGCGCAAGGTGCGCCACGCCACACGCCCGCCAGAGTGTACGGCCACCGGCTGGGAAAGTCGTCCACTAGGTTCCGCTCCGGGTTTATCGGACGTTCTCACTGTGCCTCTCGGGGCCCCTGTGACGTGTGGGCCGACGGAACCCGGTCGCCGGGGCGACTAGGCTGATGACGGGGACGACGACTCGAACGGAAGGGGAGCGGACGTGCTCGTGGCCGGCTTTCCCGCGGACGCCTTCGGCACCAACTGCTACGTGGTGGCGACCGCGCCGGGGGAGCAGTGCGTGGTGGTCGACCCCGGGATCGGGGTGCTGGACCGGCTCGACGCCGTGCTCGCCGAGCACCGCCTGCACCCGGCCGCCGTGCTGCTCACCCACGGCCACCTCGACCACACCTTCTCGGTGGCGCCGGTCTGCGGCGCGCGGGGCATCACCGCGTACGTGCACCCGGACGACCGGGAGTTGCTTGCTGACCCGGCCAAGGCCCTCTCGATGGATCTCACCCAGCTCTTCGGCGGTCGGCTGCCGTACGCCGAGCCGGAGGACGTGGCCGAGCTGGTCGACGGGGCCACGCTCCGCCTCGCCGGGTTGGAGATCACCGTCGACCACGCGCCCGGCCATACCGGCGGGTCGGTGCTGTTCCGGATGCCCGGCGCCGGCTCGCCCTGGGAGGCCGAGCAGATCTGCCTCTCCGGTGACGTGCTCTTCGCCGGCTCGATCGGCCGCACCGACCTGCCGGGCGGCAGCATGCCCCGCATGCTGGCCAGCCTCCGGGAGAAGGTCCTCCCGCTGGCCGACGACACCGTCGTCCTGCCCGGCCACGGACCCGCGACCACCATCGGCCGCGAGCGCGCGACCAACCCGTACCTCATCGAGGTGGCGGGCACCGGCGACGCGCGCCCGGCCGCGCCCACCCGCGGCCTCTGACGCCGCGACCCTCGACCTGACCGCGCCGACCCGCGCGGGATTCAAGGAGTACGCCATGAGCAAGCCCACGCCCATCTCCGGCTTCCCGGAGTGGACGCCCGCCCAGCGGATGATCGAGCAGTTTGTCCTCGACCGGATCCGCGCCACCTTCGAGCTGTACGGCTTCGCCCCCCTGGAGACCCGTTCGGTGGAGCCGCTGGACCAGCTCCTGCGGAAGGGGGAGACCTCCAAGGAGGTCTACGTGCTGCGCCGGCTCCAGGCCGACCCGGCGGGCGCGACCGGCGACGACGCGCTCGGCCTGCACTTCGACCTCACGGTGCCGTTCGCCCGGTACGTGCTGGAGAACGCCGGCAAGCTCCAGTTCCCGTTCCGCCGCTACCAGATCCAGAAGGTGTGGCGGGGTGAGCGGCCGCAGGAGGGGCGCTACCGGGAGTTTCTCCAGGCCGACATCGACATCGTCGACCGGAACACCCTGCCGGCCCACTACGAGGCCGAGATGCCGCTGGTCATCGGCGACGCGCTGCGGTCGCTGCCGATCCCGCCGGTGCGGATCCAGGTCAACAACCGCAAGATCTGCGAGGGCTTCTACCGAGGTATCGGGCTGACCGACCCGGAGGCGGCGCTGCGCGCGGTGGACAAGCTCGACAAGATCGGCCCGGCGAAGGTCGCCGAATTGCTGGCCGAGACCGCCGGGGCGAGCGAGGCGCAGGCCAAGGGCTGCCTGGCCCTGGCCGAGATCTCCGCGCCCGACGCCTCCTTCGCCGACGCGGTCCGCGCCCTCGGGGTGACCGACCCGCTGCTCGACGAGGGCATCGCGGAGCTGACCGCGGTGGTGGAGACCGCAGCCGCGCACTCGCCCGGCCTCTGCGTCGCCGACCTGCGCATCGCCCGCGGCCTGGACTACTACACCGGCACCGTCTACGAGACGCAGCTGATCGGCTACGAGCGGTTCGGCTCGGTCTGCTCCGGCGGCCGGTACGACAATCTGGCCAGCTCGGGCAACGTCCACTTCCCCGGAGTGGGCATCTCCATCGGGGTGACCCGGCTACTCGGCCTGCTTTTCGGCGCCGAGGCGCTGTCGATCTCCCGTAGCGTGCCGACCTGCGTGCTCGTCGCGGTCAACAGCGAGGACGAGCGGCCGGCGAGCAACAAGGTCGCCGAGGCGCTGCGTTCCCGGGGCATCCCCACCGAGGTGTCGCCGGGTGCGGCCAAGTTCGGCAAGCAGATCCGGTACGCGGAGCGCCGTGGCATCCCGTACGTCTGGTTCCTCGGAGCCGAGGGCGACGAGGTGAAGGACATCCGCTCGGGCGAGCAACTGGCCGCCGCGGCCGGCGAGTGGACCCCGCCCCGGGCGGACCTGAAGCCCCTGGTCGCCCCCGCCTGAGCCCGACCCCCCAATTCGGGCAAACTACAACCTTGCGCAGGATCTTAAATATGTGAATACTTTGGGCACTCGGCCGGCGTCCCCCCGGGTCGGCCGGGTTGTCCCCGGGCGCGTCCGTATGACGGTGCCCGTCACCCCCTCCCTGGAGGTTGTTACATGCGACCCACGAGGTCCTCGCTCCGCCGCGCCGCCACCATCGCCCTGGCCGGTGCCCTGGTCACGGGCTCGCTCCTCGGCGCACCCGCCCAGGCGGCCCCTGCCTCGCCCGCGTCCCCCGACGCGGCCGCCGCCCTGGCCGAGAAGCTCGGCGACCACGCCGCCGGCACGTACGCCGACGCCACCGGCAAGATGGTCATCGCGGTGACCGACGCCGCAGCCGCCCGCCAGGTCCGCGCCGCCGGCGCCACCCCGAAGTTCGTCACCCGTGGGGCCGGCAAGCTCAAGGCCGCCACCGATGAGCTGGAGCGCTCCGCCAAGATCCCGGGCACCGCCTGGTGGGTCGACGCGGCCACCAACCAGGTCGTGGTCTCCGTCGACAGCACCATCACCGGCGCCAAGCTGGAGCGGGTCAAGGCCGCCGCCGCCCGCACCGGCGGCACGGTCCGGATCGAGGCCGAGTCCGGCGTGCTGAGCACCCGCATCTCCGGCGGCAACGCCATCTACGCCGGTGGCGGCGGGCGTTGCTCGCTCGGCTTCAACGTGCGCAGCAGCTCCGGCGCCTACTACTTCCTCACCGCCGGGCACTGCACCAACATCTCGTCGAACTGGTACAGCAACTCGGCGCAGACCTCGTTGCTCGGCACCCGCGCCGGCACCTACTTCCCGGGCCGGGACTTCGGCATCGTGAAGTACAGCAACCAGACCACCGCCCAGCCGGGCAACGTCTACCTGTACAACGGCACCTACCAGGACATCACCACCGCCGGCAACGCGTACGTCGGCCAGACCGTCTACCGCTCCGGCAGCACCACCGGCCTGCGCAGCGGCTCGGTCACCGCGCTCAACGCCACCGTCAACTACGCCGAGGGCAGCGTCTCCGGCCTGATCAAGACCACCGTCTGCGCGGAGCCCGGCGACAGTGGTGGCTCCCTCTTCGCCGGAAGCACCGCGCTCGGCATGACCTCGGGCGGCAGCGGCAACTGCACCTCCGGCGGGACCACCTACTTCCAGCCGGTCACCGCGGCGCTGAGCTACTACGGCGTCAGCGTCTACTGATCGATCTCCGCGAGCGGGCCGCCGGGCGACCGGCGGCCCGCTTTGCTTCCGGGCGAGGGCCGGGTCAACGCTCAGGTCACCGGGTGGTGCGGGGCGCGCTCCGACAAGCTGACAGAATGCGGGTGCAGCCCGTTCAGCGATGAGGAGACGCAAGTCGTGATCCGTACCCATGACGCCGGCAGCCTGCGCGCGACGGACGCCGGCACCACGGTGACGCTCGCCGGCTGGGTGGCCCGCCGGCGCGACCACGGCGGTGTCATCTTCGTCGACCTGCGCGACGGCTCCGGCGTGGTCCAGGTGGTGCTCCGCGAGGAGGACGCGCACGCGCTGCGCAACGAGTTCTGCGTCAAGGTCACCGGCGAGGTGACCCGCCGCCCCGCGGGCAACGAGAACCCGGACCTGCCCACCGGCGAGGTCGAGGTCACCGTGAGCGCGTTGGAGGTGCTCTCCGAGGCGGCGCCGCTGCCGCTGCCGGTGGACGACCAGATCGAGGCCGGCGACGACATCCGCCTCCGGTACCGCTACCTGGACCTGCGCCGCAGCGGCCCGGCGCAGGCGATCCGGCTGCGCTCGCGGGCCAACCAGCTCGCCCGCGCGGTGCTGAACGAGCGGGACTTCCTGGAGATCGAGACGCCCACCCTGACCCGCTCCACTCCGGAGGGTGCCCGCGACTTCCTGGTCCCGGTCCGGCTCCAGCCGGGCAGCTGGTACGCCCTGCCGCAGTCGCCGCAGCTGTTCAAGCAGCTGCTGATGGTCGGTGGCATGGAGCGCTACTACCAGATCGCCCGCTGCTACCGCGACGAGGACTTCCGCGCCGACCGGCAGCCCGAGTTCACCCAGCTCGACATCGAGATGTCCTTCGTCACCGAGGACGACGTCATCGAGCTCGGCGAGGCGATCGTCTCGGCGCTCTGGTCCGACCTGGCCGGCTACCAGATTCCCCGGCCGATCCCGCGGATCACCTGGCACGACGCCATGTCGCGCTACGGCTCCGACAAGCCCGACCTGCGCTACGGCGTCGAGCTGACCGAGCTGACCGACTACCTGCGCGGCACCGAGTTCCGGGTGTTCGCCGGCGCGATCGACGCGGGCGGCTACGTCGGCGCGGTGGTCATGCCCGGTGGCGCGGCGCAGAGCCGCAAGGAGCTGGACGGCTGGCAGGACTGGGCCAAGGCGCGCGGCGCCCGGGGCCTGGCGTACGTGGTGCTCGACGCGGAGACCGGCGAGGCGCGCGGCCCGGTGGCCAAGAACCTCTCCGAGGCGCACCTGGCCGGGCTGGCCGACGCGGTTGGTGCCAAGCCGGGCGACGCGATCTTCTTCGCCGCCAGCACCAACGCTCGCGAGGCGCAGGAGCTGCTCGGCGCCGCCCGGATCGAGATCGCCAAGCGGGCCAACCTGGTCGACGAGAGCGCCTGGGCGTTCTGCTGGGTGGTCGACGCGCCGATGTTCGAGAGGACGGACGAGGGCGGCTGGACGGCGGTGCACCACCCGTTCACCTCGCCGAACGCCGAGTGGGTGGACCGGTTCGAGGAGGCGCCCGACCGGGCCCTGGCCTACGCGTACGACATCGTCTGCAACGGCAACGAGATCGGCGGCGGCTCCGTCCGTATCCACCGGGGCGACGTGCAGCAGCGGGTCTTCGACCTGCTCGGCATCACCCCGGAGGAGGCCCAGGACAAGTTCGGCTTCCTGCTGGAGGCGTTCAAGTACGGCCCGCCGCCGCACGGCGGCATCGCCTTCGGCTGGGACCGGATCTGCATGCTGCTGGCCGGCGCGGACTCGATCCGCGAGGTCATCGCGTTCCCGAAGACCCGGGGCGGCTTCGACCCGCTGACCGGCGCGCCCACGCCGATCACGGCGCAGCAGCGCGCCGAGGCGGGCGTCGACGCCAAGCCGAAGGCGCCGACCGGGCCGCACGCCGGCACCGCCGGCCCGGTGGCGCCGGTCGCCGACCCGACCTGATCCTGATTTGATGAAGGCCCGCGTCACGATGACGCGGGCCTTCGGCGATGTTCTGGGGGACGACATGACGCTGCTCGTGGTGGGTGCCAGCGGCTTCCTCGGCGCCGAGGTGTGCCGGCAGGCGGTCGCGGCGGGCAGCCGGGTGATCGGCACCCACCACTCGGCCGCCGTCGCGGTCCAGGGCGTCGAGCCACGCCGGCTCGACGTCACCGACCGCGCCGCCGTGCGCGCGCTGCTGACGGAGGTACGCCCCGACGCCGTCGTCGCCACCCCCTACCGGTACGACGACTGGGCGGTCACCGCCGACGGGGCGGCGCACATCGCGTACGCCGCCGCCGAGGTGGGGGCGCGGCTGGTGCACCTGTCCAGCGACGCCCTGCACAGCGGGCGGCCAACGCCCTACCTCGACGACGACCCGCCGACGCCGATCCATCCGTACGGGGCGGCGAAGGCGGCGGCGGAGACCGCGGTCCGGGCGATCGACCCGGGCGCGATGCTGGTGCGTACCTCGCTGATCGTGGGGGAGGGCAGCAAGCAGATCGCGCTCTGCCGCGACGCCCTCGCCGGCCGGATGGCCCTCTTCACCGACGAGCTCCGCTGCCCGGTCGACGTGTCCGACCTGGCCGCCGCTGTGCTGGAGCTGGTCCCGTCCGGCTACGCCGGCCCGCTCAACGTTGCCGGGCCGGACCCGGTCAGCCGCGCCGAGTTGGGCCTCCTGGTCGCTCGGCGGTCAGGCGTCGACCCGGCCGGCCTGAAGACCACCACCAGCGCCGCCTTGGGCCTGCACCGCCCCGCCGAGGTACGCCTCGACTCCTCCCGCGCCGCCGGCCTGCTGCGTACCCGGCTGCGCGGGGTCACCGAACTCCTCGCTGCCTGAGCGCCGCCGCGCCCACTGTCGGATCATGCACACTTCCTATGCATAACTCTTGTGCACAGGAAGTGTGCACAGGTATTGTGCATCCATGGGGAACGACAAGAAGCCGACGCCGCGCCAGGTCCGGCTGGACCACCGCCAGGTACGGGTGCTCGCGCATCCACTGCGGACCCGACTGCTCGGCGCGCTGCGGGTGAAGGGTCCGGCCACCGCCACCGTCCTCGCCGAGCTGCTCGGCACCAACACCGGGGCGACCAGCTACCACCTGCGCCAGCTCGCCGAGGTCGGGCTGGTCACGGAGGATCCCGATCTGGGCACCGGCCGGCAGCGGTTCTGGCGGGCCGCGCACGACGTCACCAACTGGGAGCCCACCGACTTCGACGACGACCCGGACGCCCGGGCCGCCATCGAGTGGATCGAGGACAACCAGGTGCGGCACTTCGTCGAGCACGCCGAGAAGTGGTTCGCGATCCGCCACGAGTGGTCACCGGCCTGGCGCGACGCATTCGGTATGGGCGACATCTTCATGACCATCCCGTACGGCCGACTCGAGGCGCTCAAGGCCGAGGTGTGGCAGCTCCTGGAGCGCTACCGCGACGAAGCCGACCCGGACGAGCCGGGCGCGGAGCAGGTGCAGATCTTCCTCGCCACCCTGCCGCTGCTGGCGGACCTGCGGCTCGCCACCCCGCCGTCCGAGGAGGAGCGATGAGCAGGCTTTCCGTACGCCAGGTTCGGTTCCGCTACCTCACCCTCTACGGCCTGCGCTGGCTGCCCAGCGGCCTGATGATCCCGGTGATGATCCTGCTGATGCAGGAGCGAGGTCTCACGCTCTCCCAGATCGGCCTGACCGCCACCGCGCAGGGCCTGGTCGTCCTCGCGCTGGAGCTGCCCACCGGTGGCTTCGCCGACGCGCTCGGCCGCAAGCCGGTCCTCGCCGTTGCCTGGGTGATCGGCCTGATCTCCCTGGTCATCTTCGCGGTGGCCGACTCGTTCTGGCTCTTCTTCCTGGTCTGGGCGTTGCAGGGCGTCTACCGGGCCCTGGACAGCGGTCCGCTCGAGTCCTGGTACGTCGACGCCACCCTGGCCGCCGACCCGGACGGCGAGTACGAGCGCGGCCTCGGCCAGGCCGGCACCGTCATCGGCCTCGCCGTCGGCGCCGGCGCGCTGCTCAGCGGCGGCCTGGTCGCGCTCGGCCCGGTCGGGCCGGTCAGCGCGCTGACCCTGCCCGTGCTGGTGGCCATCGCCCTGCACGCCGTCTCGCTGGTCGCCCTGTTCGTGCTGATGCAGGAGACCCGACCGGCCACGGGAGCCGCCGCGCTGCGCGCCTCGGTGGTCGAGGCGCCCCGGATGGTCGGGCAGGCGATCGGCCTGCTGCGGCGCTCGCGGGTGCTGCTCGCCCTGGTCGCCGTCGAGCTGTTCTGGGGCTTCGGCATGGTCACCTTCGAGTCGCTGCTGCCGATCCGCCTCTCCGAGGTGGTCGGCGACGCCGACCGCGCCGCCGCGATGCTCGGCCCGGCCGGCTCGGCGGCCTGGCTGGCCAACGCGGCCGGCGCCGCGCTCACCCCGTTCCTGCTGCGCCGGCTGGGCTCCGCGCCGGCCGCCGCGCTCCTGCGGGTGCTCCAGGGCGTGACCGTGGTCGGGATGGGACTGTTCGCCGGCCCGGTCGGGGTGCTCATCGCCTACCTGGCCTGCTACACGGTGCACGGCGCGTCCAACCCGCTGCACATGGGGCTGCTGCACCGCCAGGTTGACGGGCCGTACCGGACCAGCGTCATCTCGCTGAACTCGATGATGGGGCAACCGGCCGGCGCGCTCGGCGCCGTCGTCCTGACCGCGCTGGCCGACCGCACCAGCGTCAGCCTCGCCATGCTGGTCGGCGCGGTGGTGCTCGCCCTGGCCGCGCCGCTCTACCTGCCGGCCTGGCGCGCCGGCCGGAACGCCGCACCCGTCCCGGCGGCCGTCGGTCAGCCGCCGCAGGTCGACCAGGCAGAGCCGGAGGAGGCCCACCCCGCTGCGCCGGCCGGCCTCGACCCCGACCCGGTTCACGCGCGCTGAGGGCGGACGCGTTAACAGGGGGCCCCTGCTATGCGTAATGCGTTAACAGGGGGCCCCTCCTTTCCCTCGGCCGAGGTGGACCGAGGTGCGGGGCTCGGTGCCGGTGTAGCCGAGCCGGCGGTAGAGCCGGATCGCCCCGGGGTTGTCGGTGAAGACGCCGAGTGCCACGTGGTCGTACCGGGCGAAGAGGGCGCGGGTCATCCCGGCGGTGAGCGCGGCGCCGAGGCCCCGCCCGCGCCGGTCGGTCGCCACCGTGAGACCGGCGAGGAAGCCGATGCCGCCCCGGCTTCGGTCCGCCCCGCAGGCGACGAGGCGGTCGCCGTCGCGGATGCCGTACCAGTCGACGACGCGCGGATCGCCGGGGCGGGAGGTAGTGGTGGGGAAGGACTCCTCGATCAGCGCGGCCAGGGCTGGGTGGTCGGCCTCGGTGAGGCGGACCACCCGCTCCTCCGCCGGCTGTGGGGGCGGCGGTGTGGTGGTCCAGAGAAAGTCCCACTCGTCCAGCCGCGCCACGGTCAGCCGGCCGGCCACCTCCTCGGGCGCCGTGCGGGGCAGGTGCAGCCACTGGCCGGCGTGCAGCGTCCCGTCCCCGACCAGGCCGGCGAAGACCTCCAGCGCCGGCCCGGCCGCCCCGAGAGCCGCGCCGGCTGGGCCCTGACCCGGCGGCAGCAGCCAGCCCACCGCGCCGTCCCGCCGCCACCCGCGCGCCTCGTGGTCCTGCCACAGCGCGTGCCGGGCGTACGGGTGGTGATCGGCGGCGGCGAGCAGGGCGTCCCGACCCACCAGAACCTGGTCGGTAGTGATCATGCGGCCAGCCTACGAGACCGGTAGCGCCGGCCGGCCGGGGCGGGTTCCACGGTGGAGATTGGCGAGCGGACCGATCGGGTACATCCCTCGCCAACCTGCTGGGACCCCGGACCGGAGGAACGACATGTTCGCCACCCTCGCCGCCGTAGTGTTCGGCTTCGCGTTGCTGCTCGACTTCCTGAACACCAACCTCGGCGCCCCCGACCTGTTCAACACGCCCACCCTCATGCTCATCGGCCTCCTGCTGCTCTCCCTGCACCTGGCGGGGTTCGGCCGCGGCGGGGGCCGCTGGTTCCGGGCTCGGCGTCCGGGTCGCGGCTGACCGGTACGGATCATCCCGGGCCGGGCCAGCGGCGCGATTCCAGCGTCGTCGGCCCGGCCCGGTACTGTTCTCGTGATGCAGTCCGACGCCCTTTTCGCCCTCGGTGAACCCGCCGGAGCGCCCAACGCCCCCGCGGGTTCCGCCGGCGTGGACGGGTTCACCGCCGCCCGCGCGGACTCGCCCCTGCCCGTGCGGATGCGTCCGGCGAGCATCGATGAGCTCGTCGGGCAGGATCACCTGCTCGCTCCGGGCGCGCCGTTGCGCCAGCTGGTCGAGGGCGCGGCGCCGATGTCGGTGATCCTCTGGGGGCCGCCCGGTAGTGGGAAGACCACGATCGCCCACCTGGTGGCCGGGGCCACCGATCGCCGCTTCGTCGCGATGTCCGCGCTGACCGCCGGGGTGAAGGACGTGCGCGCGGTGATCGACACCGCCCGCCGGCAGCGGCGGGCGGGCGGCCCGCCGACCGTGCTGTTCATCGACGAGGTGCACCGGTTCAGCAAGACCCAGCAGGACTCGCTGCTCGCCGCCGTGGAGGACCGGACGGTCACCCTGCTCGCGGCGACCACCGAGAACCCGTACTTCTCGGTCATCTCGCCGCTGCTGTCCCGCTGCGTGCTGCTCACGCTCCAGCCGCTGGACGACGACGCCGTGCGCGGCCTGCTGCGCCGCGCGGTCGCCGACGAGCGCGGGCTGGGTGGCGCGCTGGTCCTGGAGGCCGGGGCGGAGGACCATCTCGTCCGCCTCGCCGGCGGCGACGTACGCAAGGCGCTCACCGCGCTGGAGGCGGCGACCGCCACCGCCACCGCCCTCGGCACCGGGCGGATCGACCTGGCCACCGCCGAGCAGGCGGTCGACGTCGCCGCCGTCCGGTACGACCGGGACGGCGACGCCCACTACGACGTGACCAGCGCGTTCATCAAGAGCATGCGCGGCTCGGACGTGGACGCGGCGCTGCACTGGCTGGCCCGGATGCTGGTGGCCGGCGAGGACGCCCGGTTCATCGCCCGGCGCCTGGTCATCTTCGCCAGCGAGGACGTCGGCATGGCCGACCCCACCGCCCTCACCGTCGCCACCGCCGCCGCGCACGCCGTCGAGTACGTGGGGCTGCCCGAGGCCCAGCTCAACCTGGCCCAGGCGGTGATCCACCTGGCCACCGCCCCGAAGTCCAACTCCGCCACCACGGCGATCGGCGCGGCCGTCGCCGACGTGCGGGCCGGCCGGGGCGGGCCGGTGCCGCGGGCACTGCGCGACGGGCACTACTCCGGCGCTCGCGGCCTCGGGCACGGCGCTGGTTACCGCTACCCGCACGACGACCATCGCGGGGTGGTCACCCAGCAATACGTTCCGGACGATCTCGTCGGGACCGACTACTACCGGCCCAGCGGGCACGGCGCGGAGCGCGCGGTGGCCGGCCGGCTACCGCTGCTGCGTCGGATCGTCCGTGGGCTGCCGGCACCGGTGGCCCGCGCGGAGCCCGACGCGCCGGTCGCCGCGCCCGCCGGCCGTTCGGTCGGCGTCGAGCAGGGCGACGGGGCGAGTGAGGACGGCGGCGACGCCGTCGGGAAGGGTCAGCAGTGATGGCGCGTGGTCCGGAGCGGCCGGAGGACGGCCCCGACGAGCGGCGCGACCGGAGCGCCAAGGGCCGCCGGTGGGGGCGGGGCAGAGCCGACGCCGAGCCGGACGAGGCGACCGTAGGCGAGGAGTTCGGCTGGATCGACGACCTGCGTACGGCGAAGCAGCAGCGTACCGACCTCGGGCCGGACGGCGGCGATCCGGCCGCCAGGCCGCCGGCGCGCGGCGGGCTGCCACCCGCGGGTCCGGGGCCGCGACCCGGCCCGTCCGCCCCCGAGCCGCCGCGCGGCCCCCACCCCGGCGCGGTGCCGCCGCCCGGCCAGCCCGGTCCGGGCGGGCCGTCCGTCCGGCGCGGCCCGGTCGACGCCGGACCGGCGGCACCCCCGGTACGCCCCGGCGGGCCCGATCCGGCGGCGGCCCGCCGCCGTCCGGCCAACGGGCCCTGGCCCGGTACGCCCGAGCCGCCCCGGAATCCCGCCGAGCCGTCCCGGCCGCCGCGCCGCGGCGCGGACACCCCCACCGGACAGCAGGGAACGCTTCCGCCGCCCGCCGGCCGGTCGGGCGGCCCGGCTGGCCGTACTGCCCCGCCGGCCGGTCCCGCCCCGGCTCATGCCCAGGCCGGTCAGGTGCCCGGTCCAGGCTGGCAGCCGCCCGGTCCCGACGGGCCTCCCACGTCCCGCGGCCGGCGCAGCGCCGGCGGACCCGGTGGAGCACCCACCGGCCCGTACGCCGAGGGGGCCGACCCGGCCGTGCGACCCGTGTCCGGTGGCGGCCGCAGGTCGATGCCCGACGAGGTCGAGGCCCGCCCGGTTTCCGGGGCCGGCCGGCGGGCTGCCGCCGAGCCCACGGGTGGCCGGGTCAACGTGCCGCCGGCGCGCGGCGCGGCGGGTCCGCCCGGTGCCGGCCCGGTTAGCGGCGTACCGCATCCAGGCGCCCCTGAGCCGCGGAGTCGCCGCGGTGTGGAGCCCGACCCGTCCGCCGCCGGCCCGTCCTCGATGGATGACCCCACCGGGTCGAGGGGCGGTCGACGCCGGGCCGCCGAGCCCGACCAGCCGGTGCCGGTGCCGCGTAGCGGGAACGCCCCGCCGATCCCCGGTGTCCCGTCCGACGCGTCTCCCGGCCGCCCGGCGCATGGCCCCGGCACGCCAACGGCTCGTCCCACGCCCGACGCCCCAGCTGGTCGTCGCGCCGCTCAGGGCGACGCCGCGACGCAGCCCAGGCAGCCGGCTGTTTCCCCCGAAGCGGCGCCGCGCGGTCGCCGGAGGGCGCCGGATGACACTCCGACTGCGGCCGGTCGCCGGGCGGCTTCGGCCGGGGGAGCGGTGCCGGGCGGTCGCCGGGCCGCGCCCGATGACGAACCGACTGCGGTTGGCCGTCGGGCTGCGTCGGGTGACGCTCCGACTGCGGCTGGTCGCCGGGCCGCGCCGGATGGCGCTCCGACTGCGGCTGGTCGCCGGGCGGCGTCGGCCGGGGGAGCGGTGCCGGGCGGTCGCCGGAGGGCGCCGGATGATGCTCCGACTGCGGCTGGTCGCCGGGCTGCGTCGGGTGATGCTCCGACTGCGGCTGGTCGCCGGGCCGCGCCGG
>NZ_JBLROA010000074.1:0-28213 GCF_047921505.1 Micromonospora sp. SL1-18
GGCGTCCTGTCGACCACCCACCCACCGTCGACCTCGTACGGCGCTGGAAACGGGAATCTCCCGCCTTTAGCTTAGGCGGGGGAGGATGTCAACGGCAGGGTTCGAAGAGAGTGTCGTCCAGGTTGAGCGCGAACCGGACGCCGTTGAAGTTGGCGGCGTTGTCGGCAGCGCAGAACGACGAGGTGGTGAGCTTGTACTCGGCCTGGAAGACCGGCTTGCCCGCGGCGATGTACTGGTCGAGGCCGTAGGAGCCGTTCTGCGCCGTGGTGCATTCCTTGTACTGGTTGCACTGCTCGTTGAGCGCGCCGTCGAAGTACGGCAGCAGGTTCGGGATCTGCTCGTTGTCGTTCTTCTGCAGGACGCTCAGGCCTCGGGCGTGCGAGTCGTTGGCCAGTATCGCGTTGTAGTAGAGCTGGTCGGCCGCGGTGAGCGTAAAGCCCGTCTTGTTGAGGTAACCGTCCACGTTGTCCAGCTCAACCATGTCGAAGCCCTTCTGCTTACACATGTCGAGCCGGGCGTCCATGATGGACCGAAGAACGCTGTTGGCGTTCTGGATCTCACGGATGTCGAGCCACTTCTCGCCGGGCCATCCATTGTTGCGCCCGAGGACCGCCGCCGGGAACTGCGCGGCGTCCGGCCGCCAGTCCTCCCATGAGCCCGCGGAGAGGTAGCAGACGGCCTTGATCCCAGCGGCGTGCAGCGAGGCCACGTCGGCCGCGCTGTTGTTGAACCCGTCGACGTTGTACATGGACACCGGCCGGTAGGGCGCCTTCGGGACGACGGAAAGCACCCAGTTCCAGCTTGTTTTCAGGGATGGATGCCAGCACCCGACGCAGGGGACGGGGGCCGGTGGTGCGGGCGCCGCCGCGGCGGGCGCGGTGTTCAGGGCGGCGAGCGTCGCGGTCGCGACCAGGGACGCGGCGGCGAGAGCAAGAGAGGTGCGAAGACGTGTCATGAAAGACCTCCGCTGATGGTGCGAGGCTGTTCAGCACTCGACCCCGGCCCCGTGGCCGGGCCCGTGGCCGGCGGCGGGGATCGAACGGCCGCCACCGGCCAGCACTCGCGTTCGAGCGATTAAAGCAAGGGGTACGCGCGGACGTCGATAACCCACTCACAAGTGCACATCTTTCGATGAGCGTTTGGATGCCTGGGCAAGTTCGTGATCAACGCGAATCGGAGGTAGCGACCGTGACGGTGACTCCGGTGGCGGAGATGGCGGCCAGCGCGGCCGGGTCGGCGCTGGCGTCGGTGACGAACTCGTCGATGTCCTGCAGCGCACAGATGCGGGCGAGGTGGACCCGGCCGACCTTGGAGCCGTCTGCGACGACGATGACGCGCTGCGCCTGGCGGATCATCGTGGCGTTCGTGTTCGCCTCGATGTCGTCGTGCGTCGTCAGGCCGGCACGCGCGGAGATCCCGTCCACCCCCACGATCGCCACCTCGATGTTGAGGCCGCCGAGGGTGCGGTCGGCGATCGGACCGACCAGCTCATAGGACTGCGTACGGGAGACGCCACCGGTCATGACGAGCTTCAGCCGAGGACGCAGCGCCAATTCGGCCGCGATGTTGAGCGCGTTGGTGACGACCGCCAGATCGAAGCGGTCGGCGAGCAGGCGCGCCACCGCGTGGGTGGTGGTGCCGCCGGTCAGTCCCACCGTGAGCGGCCCGTGCGGCAGTCGGGAGACGGCCGTCCGCGCGATCGCCAGCTTCTCGTCCCGGTGCTGACCGACGCGGTAGCGGACCGGCAGCTCGTAGCTGACGTCGGCCGCGATGGCGCCGCCGTGCGTACGGTTGAGGAGCTTCTGGTCCTCCAGCGTCTGCAGGTCGCGGCGGATGGTCGCGACCGAGACGGCGAACTCCTTCGCCAGCGCCTGAGCGTCGACGGAGCCGTCGCCCGAGATGCGGTCCAGGATCGTCGACACCCGGTCGGCGCGACGCAACGTGCTGCGAGCCATGCGAGCCCCCTGCCACTGATGAACACGAACGCGCAATCAAACTAGTTCATTTCCGCGCGTTTGACCAAGAAGGGCTTGCCAGGCCGCTCAGGTGGGGCAGAAAATCCGCAGATGGCTGTGATCACTTTCCTCGGCGCGGGCAGCGTCGTGTTCACTCGCGAGCTGCTCGCCGACATCCTGTCCTTCTCCGAACTGCGGGACGTGACGCTGTCGCTGCACGACATCGACCCCGAGCGGCTGGCCACAGCCGAGGCGATCGCCCGGCGTACCGCGGAGCAACTCGGGGCGAGCCCGAAGATCCGCACCAGCCTCGATCGGCGTACCTCGCTCGAGGGCGCGACCTACGTGATCAACGCGATCCAGGTCGGCATGTACGCCGCGACCGTCCGTGACTTCGAGATACCGGCGAGGTACGGGCTGCGCCAGACGATCGGCGACACCCTCGGCGTCGGCGGCATCTTCCGCGCTCTGCGCACGTTTCCCGTGCTCAAGGGCATCGCGGACGACATGCGCGAGACCTGCCCGGATGCCTGGCTGCTCAACTACACCAATCCGATGGCGATGAACATCGGCTACCTCGCGGCGGTGGCGCCCGACCTCAAGGCGGTCGGCCTGTGCCACTCCGTCTACTGGACCGTACGCGGACTGTGCGAGGTGATCGGCGTTCCCTTCGATGGCGTGAGCTACCGCGCCGCCGGCCTCAACCATCAGGCCTGGCTGACGCACTGGACCAGGGACGGCGAAGACCTCTACCCGCTCCTCGACGCGGCCATCGCCAAGGATCCTGAGCTGCGCCGGCGCGTACGCGTCGACATGTACCGGTCGCTCGGCTACTACCCCACCGAGACGAGCGAGCACTCCGCCGAGTACGTGCCGTGGTACCTGCACCACGACGAGGAGGTCGCGCGGCTGCGCGTCCCCGTCGGCGACTACCTGCGGATCAGCCGCGAGAACGTCGAGGAGTACGAGCGCGTACGCGACGGCCTCAAGGCGGGCGAGTTGCTGCCGATCGAACGCGACGCCACCGAGTACGCGCCGCAGGTGATCCACAGCATCGAGACCGGGACGATGCGGCGTATCCACGCGAACGTCCGCAACACCGGACTGGTCACGAACCTGCCGCGGGACTACGCCGTCGAGGTCCCGTGCGTCGTCGACGAGCAGGGCGTACGCCCGGAGTATGTCGGTGACCTGCCGATCCAGTGCGCCGCGCTGAACCGGAACTTCGCCGCGGTCGGTGAGCTCACCGTCAAGGCCGCCGTCACCGGCGATCCCCGTCTGGTGCGCCTCGCCGCGCAGGTGGATCCGAACGCCGCCGCGACCCTGACGGTGGACGCGATCTGGGCACTCTGCGACGAACTGACCGCCGCGCACGGCGAGCTGATTGCCGATGAGTTGCGCGTACCGGTGCGCCGCTAGGCAGGGAAGCACTTGAAACGCGCAAGTAGAACTGTTCATTTGAACGTTCGTCATTGATTATCGAGCAGAAACGAGCATACCCTCCCGCCATGAACGTGACCGGCTCCGAGATCCACAGCCAGCCCGCCGTCTGGCGACGGGCGCTCAGCGACGACAGCCTGATCGAGGCAGCCCGCGACATGCTTGCCGCCCCCGGCGAGCGCGTCCTCGCCATCGGCTGCGGCACGTCGTGGTTCGTCGCCGAGGCGTACGCGGCCCTGCGCGAGGGGGCGGGCTTCGGCGAGACGGACGCGGCCTGCGCCTCCGAGGTGACCGGTACGCGCGCCTACGACCGCGTCGTGGTCTTCAGCCGCTCAGGTACGACGACGGAGGTGCTCGAAGCGCTCGGCAAGCTGCCGCAGTCCGTGCGCAGAACGGCGGTCGTCGCCGTGGCCGGCACTCCCGTCGCGCAGCGCAGCGACGACGTGCTCGTCCTCGACTTCGCCGACGAGCGCAGTGTGGTGCAGACCCGCTTTCCGACAACCGTGCTCGCCGTTGTGCGTACCGTCCTAGGGGAGGAATGGGCGGTCGACGCGGACGCCGCGCTCGCCGCGGACCTGCCCGCCCAGCCGGCCGATGTCGACCATGTTGTTTTTCTCGGCACGGGCTGGACGATCGGCCTGGCGCACGAGGCGGCGCTGAAGGTACGCGAGGCCGCGCAGGCGTGGTCGGAGTCGTACCCGGCGATGGACTTCCGGCACGGCCCGATGGCCGTCGCCGGTCCGCGCAGCCTGGTGTGGGTCTTCGGGCCCCTGCCTGAGGGCATGGCGGAGACGGTCGCCGCGACCGGAGCGCGGCTGCACCATGACGGCCTCGACCCGCTCGCGGGGCTGGTCCTCGCGCAGCGGTTCGCGATCGCGTTGGCCGCACACCGGGGCCTCAACCCGGACGAGCCGCGGTTGCTCACGCGTTCGGTGATCCTGGCACGCACCTGATCTCGCATCCACCCCGTGAGGTAAGCCATGAAGAGCTTCTGGAACGCCCGGCGCCGCGCCCTCGGCGGTGCCGTTCTCGCCCTCGGCCTGCTGGCCGGCTGCATGAGCGCGACGCCGATCGACAACTCGAAGGACGCGGCGGCGGGCTACGACCCGAACGCCGACGTCACCATCACCTGGTGGACCGGCCAGTCGAAGGACGCCGAGACGCTGGCCGAGAAGCTCGCGGCCGAGTTCCACGCCTCGCACCCACACATCACGGTGAACACGTCCGCCGGCGCCTCCACCACCGATGAGCTGCTGACGAAGCTTTCCGCCGGGTTCGCGAGCGGCACCTACCCCGACATCTCGTACGCCTACGGAAGCTGGGCCGGGCAGCTCGCCGCGAGCGGGCGTACGCAGAACCTGACGAAGTGGGTCACCGATCCGCAGATCGCCTGGGACGAGGTCCCCGAAGCGGCACGCACGACGGCCACCGTGGACGGAAAGGTCATCGGTGTACCAGCGCTCGTCGACAACCTGGCGCTCATCTACAACAAGACGCTCTTCGACGCCGCGCATCTGGCGTACCCGACCGACCAGTGGAGCTGGGACGACTTCCGGGCCGCCGCGAAGAAGCTGACTGACACGTCGAAGAACCTCTACGGGACGGCGTACTCGGTGTCGGGCGGCGAGGACACGACGTGGCACCTGTGGCCGCTGCTCTGGCAGCACGGCGGCAAGATCGTCGACGGGGACAAGCCGGCCTTCAACTCCGATGCCGGGGTCGCCGCCCTGGAGACGCTGCGTCAGATCGCGGTCGACGACAAGTCGATGTACCTCGACCAGACCGACGAGAAGTACCGCCAGCTCTTCAACGCCAACCGCATCGGGATGATGATCTCCGGCCCGTGGGAGCTCTGGGACCTCGCCAAGGCGAAGGTCAACTACGGGGTGGCGTACCTGCCGGGGTTCAACGGGGACCACCAGACGATCTCCGGCCCCGACGTGTGGGTCATGTTCGACCACGCCGACCCCAACCGCGCCGGCGCCACGCGTACCTTCCTGCAGTGGCTGACCAGCAAGGAGACCGACATCCGCTGGAACCTCCCCAACGGCAACCTGCCGCTGCGCTCGTCCGAGTCGGGCAGCAAGGAGTTCCAGGACTACTGCGCGCAGTACCCCGGAGCCCAGAAGTTCTTCGACAACCTCGCCAACGCCAAGCAGGCCCGCCCGACGATCGAGGGGTACCCGGAGGTGTCGGGCTACGTCGGCCAGGCGGTCTCGTCGGTCCTGCAGGGTGCGTCGAAACCCAAGGAAGCCCTCGACAAGGCGGCTCAGCAGGCCGCCGTCACGCTGCGCAGCTGAGGCACCGATGACGACCTTCGCACTCTCGAGGGGCCGCGCCACCACGGTGCGGCCCCCCCGCAAGCCGAGGCGGGTACGCAGGGCACTCACCGGCTGGACCTTCGTCGGCCCGGCCGCCATTCCCGTCCTCGGGCTGTCGATCTTCCCGGCGGTGTGGGCGTTCCTGATCTCGCGGACGAAGTGGAACGGGATCGCGCCGGCGAAGCCGGTCGGCTGGGGCAACTACGAAACGATGGTGCAGGACCCGCAGGCCGCCGCCGCAGTCGGGCACACGCTGTGGCTGACCGCGCTGTTCGTGCCCGCCTCGATCCTGCTCGGCATGCTCATCGCGATCGCGCTCAACCAGAAGATCAGACTCGTCGCCTTCTATCGGACCTGCATCTTCATCCCCTACGTCGCGTCGGCGGCGGCCACCGGCATCCTCGCCAGCTTCGTCTTCAACCCGCAGTTCGGCGCGGCGAACGACGTCCTGCGCCGGTTGCACCTGCCCGCCCAGCAGTTCCTGGAGAGCCGGTCGCAGGCCCTCGTCGTCATCGCCGTCATCGCGCTCTGGGGCGAGATCGGCTTCACGGCGGTCATCTACCTCGCGGCGTTGCAGGACGTCCCGGTCGCGCTGATCGAGGCGGCCACCGTGGACGGCGCCGGGAAGTGGCGCGTCTTCTGGCACGTCATCCTGCCCCAGCTGCGGCCGGTGACCGTCTTCGTCGCGGTGTGGCAGACGATCACGGCGGTCCAGCTCTTCGACCTCGTCTACACGACGACCCGCGGCGGCCCGCTGCAATCCACCGAGACAGTCGTCTACTACATCTACAAGCTGGCGTTCCAGACGCAGCGCTTCGGCTACGGCTCCGCGATCGCGTACGGGCTGTTCGCCGTCACGATCCTGCTGACCCTCGGCATCTTCTGGTACTCGCGGCGCTCCAGGATGGAGGCGTTCTGATGACCGCTCCCGCCCACCAGACGACCGCTCCCGCCCACCAGACGCCGCCGACCTCGCCTCGGCGCTCCCGCCGACGGCGGCTGCCGTTCAGCCCATGGCACCTGCTGCTCATGCCGATGGCGCTGCTGTTCGTGCTGCCGCTGGCACAGATGATCCTCACGTCGTTCATGTCCGACAAGGAGATCAACCGGTTCCCGCCGAAGTTCATCCCGACGTCGCTGCACCTCGACGGCTATACCGACCTGTTCACGCAGTCGCACATCCTGCGCTGGCTGCTCAACACGATCGTGGTGGCACTCATCGCGATCGTCGCGCACCTCGTGCTCTGTTCGCTCGCCGGGTACGGCTTCGCCCGCCTCTCCTTCCCCGGCAAGAACGCGGGCTTCATCCTCATGCTCGCGACCGTCATGATCCCCACGCAGCTGCTCATGATCCCGACGTACCTCATGTTCGCCCAGCTCGGCTTCGTCGACACGCTCGCGGCCGCGTTCGTGCCCTGGCTCGCGACGGCTTTCGGTGTCTTCCTCATGCGCCAGTTCTTCCTGTCGCTGCCCGCGGAACTGGAGGAAGCCGCCGCCATCGACGGCGCCTCCACCACGCAGATCTTCTTCCGCATCGTGCTCCCGCTCGCCCGACCCGCGCTCGCGGCGCTCGCGCTCCTCACACTGCTGTCGTCCTGGAACGACCTCATCTGGCCCCTCGTCGCCATCAGCGACGAACGCTGGTACACCCTTCAGGTAGGACTCACGATGTTCCAGGGCACCAGGCGTACGCAGTGGTCGCTGTTGATGGCGGGCAACGTGGTCGCGACGCTCCCGCTCATCATCGCCTTCATCGTCGCCCAGAAGCGTTTCATCGCCACCATGAGCTTCACGGGGCTGAAGGGATGAGCGATCTGCTCGTCGTCGGCGACGCCAACCCCGACCTCGTGCTGCGCGGCGACGTCGTGCCACGCTGGGGCCAGGCCGAGCAACTGCTCGACGCCGCAGAACTTGTGCTCGGCGGGTCCGCCGCCATCACCGCTACCGGCGCCGCACACCTGGGCGTACGGGTAAAGCTGCTGGCGGCTGTCGGCGACGACCTCTACGGCACATTCGTGCGGGAGGCGCTCACCGCACGCGGAGTGGACACCAGCGGCCTACGTGTCGTCGCCGAGCCGACCGGTCTCTCGGTGATCCTCTCCACGCACGATCGGACGATCCTCACGCTGCCCGGCGCCATCGGTGCGCTTCGTGCGTCCGACGTGGACCTGGCCGGCGTCCGCCACCTGCACGTGGCCTCGTACTTCCTCCAGCCGCGCCTCGCCGCCGAGCTGCCCGACCTCTTCGCCCGGGCCCGGTCGCTCGGCATCACGACGTCGCTGGACACCAACTGGGACCCCGCCGGGCGGTGGGACGGCGTACGCGACGTCCTCGCGTACACGGATGTCTTCCTGCCCAACGAGGTGGAGTTGACGGCGATCACGGGCATCGAGGACGCGCGCGCGGCGGCTACGGCTCTAGGGACCACCGTCGTACTGAAGGCGGGTGCGGCGGGTGCGCAGGCGTGGTGGCCGGGCGGTTCGTGCAGCGCGCCGGGGCTGGCCGTAGAGGTCGTGGACACGACCGGGGCGGGCGACAGCTTCAACGCCGGATTCCTCGCTGGTTTCCTTGCCGGGCAACCGATCGAGCGCTGCGTCGCGATGGCGGCCACGGCCGGGTCGCTGTCCACCCGAGCCGCGGGCGGAACAGCCGCCCAGCCGACCCTCGCTACCCTCCTGGCCATAGTTGACCATGAACTTCCGGTGGGCGGCGGGGAAGGGGAGCCGGCATGATCCTGACTGTCACCCTCAACGCCGCGCTCGACGTCACCTACCAGGTGCCGGCACTGCGGCCCGGGCACGCCCACCGCGTCGGCCAGGTCATCACCCGCGCCGGAGGCAAAGGCATCAACGTCGCCCGGGTCCTGCACACCCTCGGCGAACACGTCATCGTCTGCGGCCTGGCCGGCGGCGCCACCGGCGCGGAGCTCACCGCCCTGCTCGCCGCGGAAGCCATCAGCGCCGACCTCACCCCGATCACCGGGCAGTCCCGGCGCACCGTCGTCGTGCACGACGGCCAGCAGGCGACCGGGCTGTGGGAACCCGGCCCCACCGTGCTGCCCACCGAATGGGCCACCTTCCTCGATGGTTTCCGTACCTGGGCCCGGCAGGCCACCGTCGTGGTGCTGTCCGGCAGCCTGCCACCCGGGCTGCCCGACGACAGCTACCGGCAACTCGCCGTCATCGCCAAGAACGCCGGCGCCTGGGTGCTGCTCGACGCCGACCGTCACGCGTTGCGCCACGGCCTGACCGCCGAACCCGACCTGATCAAACCCAACGCCACCGAGCTCGCCGAGATCACCGGCCTGCCCACCGCAACCCACGCCCAGGCGCTGCACGCCGCGCAGGTACTGCGGGCCGGCCGCCGCACCGCGGTCGTCGCCTCGCTGGGCCCGGCCGGGCTGGCCGCGTACACCGGCGATGGGGCCTACACCGCGGTCGTGCCCGAACCCGTGGCCGGAAACCCCACCGGCGCCGGTGACGCCGTCGTCGCCGCCCTCGCCGCGGGGGTTGCCCACGACCGGCCGTGGCCGGTGCTGCTCACCGACGCCGTTGCCATCTCCGCCGCCGCGGTGGCCGCCCCGGCCGCAGGGGAGTTCTGCGCCAGCACCGCCACCCGCCTACGCGCAGCCGTCACCGTCACCCGAGCCGAAATCGCCGCCACCGGCGACCCGCATCGAGGAGCACCCGAGCATGCCACTGACACCCACCGGTGAGATCGTCGCGGCCGCCGCTACCCGCCGCCACGCGGTGGCCGCGTTCAACGTCATCACCCTCGAACACGCCGAAGCGATCGTCACCGGCGCCGAAAGTGCCGGCCAGGCCGTCATCCTGCAGATCAGCCAGAACGCCGTGGCATTCCATCACGGCAAACTCGGCCCCATCACCGCCGCCGCGGCAGCCGTCGCCGCCAGCGCGGCGGTCCCCGTCGGCCTGCACCTCGACCACGTCACCAGCGAAGCGCTGCTGCACGAGGCGCCCGCGCACGGCTACACCTCCGTCATGTACGACGCCTCGGACAAACCCCACACCGCCAACGTCGCCGCCACGCTCGCGGCCGCCCGCTTCGCCCACGAACACGGCATGTGGATCGAAGCCGAACTCGGCACCGTCGCCGGCAAAGACGGCGCGCCTCCATTGCCCGCACACGCACCCGGCGCCCGCACCGACCCCGACGAGGCGGCCGCCTACGTCGCGGCCACCGGCGTCGACGCCCTCGCCGTCGCTGTCGGCTCCAGCCACGCCATGACCGACCGCACCGCCGTCCTCGACCATCAGCTCATCACCGCACTGCACCACGCCGTCAGCGTGCCGTTGGTGCTACACGGCTCCTCCGGCGTCCCCGACCAGCAACTCCGTCAGGCCGTCGCCGCCGGCATGGTCAAAGTCAACATCGGCACAGCCCTGAACGTCTCCTACACCCAGTCGATACGCGACTTCCTGACCGGTGACGCCAACCGTGCAAAACCCACCGTCGACCCGCGCAAGTACCTCACCCGCGCCCGCGAAGCGGTCACCAGCACCGTCGCCCACTTCGCGACCCTGCTGGCCAACCCCCCATCAGGTGGTCGCCGGTCGGCGGCCGGGCCGTCAGGTGAATCGGTCACGCTTCAATGTTGAACCGTTGCAGCAGCGCCGGCGCGACCAGCCCCACGGCGGCGAGCACCGCGATGATGGCCATCGCGGTCCGCAGCACGACTGTCTCGGCCTTGCTGCCGGTACGCAGCGCGATGCTGTTGGGCACTCCGATCATCGTCCACATCCGCCGCTTGATCGGGATGGGCCAGAGGATCGGCACCCCGGCCTTGGTGATCATGTCGCCGAGGATGTGCACGAAGCTGCCCACGGCGACCGCGGTGCCGATGAGCGGATAGCCGCGGTCGCCGGGAAGGTTGACGAAGGTGAACCAGGCCGCGACCGCCGAGACGATGGTGATGATCACCCAGCCGGCCCGCTCGGCCCACTTGTCGAAGAGCCCGCGCAGCGCCAACCCGATCATGAAGAACAGGATGCTGACCACCGCCCACTTGCCATAGTGGGCGCAGAGCGCGGTGGTGCCCCAGCCGATCAGGGCGGTGAACGGGAGGGTGTGGGTGAGCGTCCGGTGCCCGTTGTTGCGCTTCGGATCATGGCTGAGCTTGGTGGCGTAGTAGACGCCCAGCGAGATCTTCTCCATCACCTCGGCGAGGAAGAGGCTGACCACGCCGAAGGTGTGCGCCACGGTGGCGCCGCCCTGGTTGCTGGTCACCTTGCCCGACAGGTCGAGGTCGGGGAAGAGCGCCCCGCCCGCGCAGACCGCGGTGCCCACCGCCAGCGCCAGCGGCGTCTGATGGTAGTCGGCGAACTGGTCCAGCGCCCAAGAGCCGGTCAGCCACACCGCCGCGCCGGACAGCGCGTGGGACGGTCCCATCATCTCGGTTCGTCCTCCACAGAGATCTTGATCGAGAAAACGAGATCACTTTAGTCACGTCGCGGGTCGAGGGGATCACCCGGACGGTCCACTGGGGAGGGGCACCGGACCGGTCCGCCGGGGCACCGCCGGACCACCAGGAAGTATGCCGCCCCGGGCCGGTCGCCCCGGGCAACTGTCGGCAATGGGACGCCCTGGCGTCGGCCGGGCGGGTGGTGCGGACGGTCCTGGGTGGTAACAGCGCGCGTCAGCGGATCCGGCGTACGCGCAGCAGTTCGGCGACCGACCACGCCTGGAACGGGCAGCCGGTGGCGGCGTGCGGCGCGGACCCGTCGGCCGTCTCGCTCACCGAGCCCAGGCCGAACTCCACCAGATGCCCCTCAAGCCCCACCATCAGGTCGTCGGTGGGCAGGCCGGTCCGGCGGTACGCGTCGACGAACGGCCCGATCAGCCACGGCCAGACGGTGCCCTGGTGGTAGGCGGAGTCCCGCTCGGCGGGCCCGCCCCGGTGCCGGCCTACGAAGCCGGGGGCGTCGGGCGCGAGGCTGCGCGGCCCGAGCGGGGTCGACAGGCCCTCGGCGATGCGGCGCAGCGCCGCGTCGTCCGGTTCGAGCGGGGCGTACGGCAGCGACCAGGCGAGCAGCTGGTTGGGGCGGAGCAGGTCGTCGTCGTGGTGCGCCGCCGCACCGTGGGGGTGCCCCGGGGCGGGCGCGTCCACCACGTCGTGCAGCCAGCCGGCCGGCGCCGGGAACCGGGCTCGGAAGGCCGTGGATGCCTTCGTGTGCAGCCCCCACAGCGCGGTGGCGTCCCGGCCGAGCAGCTCGGTCAGCTCGGCGAGCCCGGCCAGCCCGTTGACCCAGAGCGCGTTGACCTCCACCGGCTTGCCGGTACGCGGGGTCACCGGCACGCCGTGCACCCGAGCGTCCATCCACGTCAGCGCGGTGCCCGGGGTGCCGCCCTGGGTGATGAGCCCGTCGGCCGGGTCGGCCTTGATGCCGTACCGGGTGCCGGCCAGGTGCGCCTCGATCACGGCGTGCAGAGCGGGCAGCAGCTCGTCGCCGAGGTCGGTGTCGCCGGTGGCGGTGACGTGCCGGTTCACCGCGTGCAGGAACCACAGCGTCGCGTCGACGGTGTTGTACTCCACCCGCCCGGTGTCGGCGGTGTTGGACAGCATCCCCTCCGACAGCGTCGCCGTGTAGGCGCGCAGCAGCTCGCGGCCCTCGTCGGCGCGGTTGGTGCACAGGAACAGCCCCTCGTAGGAGGTCATGGTGTCCCGCGACCAGGCGCCGAACCACGGGTAGCCGGCCACCACGTCCGGCCCGGCGCCGGTACGTACCACGAACGCGTCGGCGGCCAGGACGAGGGTGGCCTCGACCGGGTCGTGCGGTGTCGCGGCGGCCACCACCGCCCGGTTGCGCCGCCGGGCCGCCTCGACCAGCGCGGTCGCCGGCGGCGGCTCCTCGGCCAGGTCGTCCGCCCAGGCCAGCACCGAGACCGTGGCGCCCGGCTCGTCGAGCGCGCCGGAGAAGCGGCCCGCGTACCAGAGGTCCTCGTCCGGGTTCAAACCGCGCGCCGCCTCCTCCCGGTGGTGTACGCCCAGCCACCATTGCCCCTCGGGCGTCCAGTCCGGCCCGGCCAGCCGGAACGCGCCCTCGATCACCGCCCCGCCGGCCGCCGGCTCCACCCGCGGCGCCGGCCCGTCCGCGCGGCGCTCACCGTGCGCGTCGCGCCAGGTGCAGGCCGCGGCCAGGTCCAGCCGGGCCGGGCCGCCGGAGATCAGCCGGTGCACCACCGCCACGCAGGGCCGGCCGTACGCCATGGCGATCTCCCGTTCGATCACCACGTCGCCGATCCGCCAGCGCCAGCGGGGCAGGCCGTCGGTCAGGTCGAAGCGCTCCAGCAGCTCGAACCCGCGCGGGTCGACCGCGCCGGAGGCCCACTCGTGCGCGCCCAGCCGGACCCGCTGCCCGGAGGGCAGGGTCACCGTCGGGTCCAGGCTGACCAGGCCCACCCGGCGGGATGCGGCGGTTTCGCCGGCCACCACGAGCAGCCCGTGGTAGCGGCGGGTACGCAGGCCGCTGACCGTTCCCATGGCGTAGCCGCCCAGGCCGTCGGTGAGCAGCCACTCCCGGGTCGCGGAGGCGGACAGGTCCCCGCAGACCTGCGGCGCAAAACGAACGTCGATCAAGTTTCCTCCACCGGCGGCGAGGTGCGACGCGCCACGACGACAATGACCCGTGTGGTGAAGTATCCCGGTGGCGTCGAAGATGTGCAGGTGATCACTGAGCGCCCGATTTCCGTGAACCCCGACCCCGAGCGGCACCGGCTCGCCCAGGCCGACGCCGGGGCGCAGGACTGGCGTGCATGGGGCCCCTATCTGTCCGAGCGGGCGTGGGGGACGGTACGGGAGGACTACAGCGAACACGGCACGGCGTGGGACTACTTCCCCCACGATCACGCGCGGTCCCGAGCCTACCGGTGGAGCGAGGACGGCATGGCCGGCGTCTGCGACGACCGGCAGACGTTCTGCTTCGCTCTCGCCCTGTGGAACGGGCGGGACCCGATCCTCAAGGAGCGGATGTTCGGCCTCGGCGGCGACAGCGGCAACCACGGGGAGGACGTCAAGGAGTACTGGTGGTACGAGGACTCCACCCCCACCCACTCGTACATGCGGTGGCGCTACCACTACCCGCAGGCCGCCTTCCCGTACGACGAGCTGGTGGCGGTGAACGCGCTGCGCGGCCGGGAGGACACCGAGTACGAGCTGGTCGATACCGGGATCTTCGACGACGACCGGTACTGGGCGGTGACCGTCGACTACGCCAAGGCGTCCCCGACCGACCTGTGCATCCTGATCACGGTCGCCAACCAGGGCGACCAGGATGCCAGCCTGCACGTGCTGCCCACCCTGTGGTTCCGCAACACGTGGGCGTGGGGGTTGCCGGGCGGGGACCGGGTGCCGAAGCTGGTCGGCTTCGAAGCCGGCGCGAGGCCAGGCCCCGCGGCAGGCGCCCGGCTGGTCGGGGAGCACTGGGTGCTCGGGCAGCTGCTGTTGGAGGGTGACGGTGAGCCCACCCCGCTGCTGTGCGACAACGACTCGAACGCCGAGCGGCTGTGGGGGCTGCCCGGGCGGTCGCCGTACCCGAAGGACGGGATCAACGACCACGTGGTGGCCGGCGCGGCCACGGTCAACCCGGACCGCGAGGGCACCAAGGGCGCTTTGCACTACGTGCTGGACGTGCCGGCCGGTGGGCAGCGGCAGATCCGGCTGCGGCTGACCCGGACCGGCCCGCCGCCGGCGAGCGTGCCGCCGCCGCCGGCCGACCTGGGCGACGACTTCGGCAGCGTGCTCTGGGCGCGGCGCGCCGAGGCCAACCGCTTCTTCGACAGCGTCATCCCGGCCGAGGCCAGCGCGGACGAGGCGCTGGTGGCCCGGCAGGCCATCGCCGGGCTGATGTGGGGCAAGCAGTTCTACCACTTCGACGTCGAGCGGTGGTTGGCGGGCGACCCGGGCTCCACCCCGCCACCGGCCGGGCGGCGGCACGGCCGCAACAGCGCCTGGTGGCACATGAACAGCTTCGACGTGATCTCCATGCCCGATCCCTGGGAGTATCCCTGGTACGCGGCGTGGGATCTGGCCTTCCACTGCGTCACCATCGCCCGGGTCGACCCGGGCTTCGCCAAGGACCAGCTGCTGCTCCTGCTGCGGGAGTGGTATCTGCATCCCAACGGGCAGATCCCGGCGTACGAGTGGGCGTTCGGGGACGTGAACCCGCCGGTGCACGCCTGGGCGGCGTTGAAGGTGTTCGAGATCGACGGCTCCCGGGACCACGAGTTCCTGGCCCGGGTGATGCACAAGCTGCTGCTGAACTTCACCTGGTGGGTCAACCGGAAGGACACCGGCGGCAACAACGTCTTCGAGGGCGGTTTCCTCGGGCTGGACAACGTCGGCCCGTTCGACCGCTCGGCCGCGCTGCCGGTCGCCGGAGTGCTCGAGCAGTCCGACGGCACCGGCTGGATGGCCATGTACGCGCTGAACCTGCTCGACATGGCGATCGTGCTCGCCGAGCATGACCGGGCGTACGTGGATGTCGCCACGAAGTTCTTCGAGCACTTCGCGTACATCGCCGCCGCCGCGTATGAGCAGGGCCTCTGGGACGACGAGGATGCCTTCTTCTACGACGTGCTGCGGCTGGCCGACGGCACGAAGGTGCCGCTGAAGGTCCGCTCGGTGGTGGGGCTGCTGCCGCTCGCGGCGACCACCCGGCTCACCGCGCGTACCCTGCACCGGCTGCCCGAGCTGGGTGCCCGGCTGCGCTGGTTCCTCACCAACCGCCCCGAGTACGCCGACGTGATCGGCGCCCGCCGCATCGGCCCCGACGGCCGGCAGCAGCGGCTGCTGTCCATGGTCGGGCCGGAGCAGGTGGTCCGGCTGCTCGCCCGGATGCTCGACACCGACGAGTTCCTCTCCGAGTACGGCCTGCGTACGCTGTCCCGCGCCCACCTGGACAAGCCGTTCACGGTCACCCTCGGCGGGCAGGAGTTCAGCGTCGGCTACGAGCCGGCCGAGTCGACCAGCGGACTGTTCGGCGGCAACTCCAACTGGCGCGGCCCGATCTGGATGCCGACCAACTTCCTGCTGATCAGCGCGCTGCGCGACTACGCCGCCTTCTTCGGCGACGACCTGCAGGTGGAGTACCCGACCCGCTCCGGGCAGAAGCGGACCCTCGACGAGATCGCCGACGACCTGTCCGCCCGGCTGATCTCGCTGTTCACCCGGGACGGCTGGGGTCGGCGGCCCATCTACGGCGCCTGCCAGCTCTTCCAGACCCACCCCGACTGGCGGGACCTGATCGCCTTCCCCGAGTACTTCCACGGCGACAACGGCGCCGGTCTCGGGGCGTGGCACCAGACCGGGTGGACCGCGCTGGTCGCCGACCTGATCCTCACCTTGCGCCGCTGACCGTGGTGGCCGGCGGAAACCCGGATGTCGCGCCCGTCCGGCGGGCAGTACCGTGTCCCGGTCCGCCACACGGAAAGGGTCACGCGATGCCGCACCGCCGGGAGGCCAAGGTGCTCGTCTTCGACGCCGACGACACGCTCTGGGAGAACAACGTTCTCTTCGAGCGGGTGATCGACGACTTCCTCGACTGGCTGGACCATCCGACGCTGGACCGCGGGCAGATCCGGACGGTCCTCGACGACATCGAGCGGGCCAACGCCGTCGCGCACGGCTACGGCGCCAAGGTCTTCCTGCGCAGCCTGGGGGAGTGCCTGGAGAAGCTGCGGCAGCGCCCGGCCACCGAGCGGGAGCGCGCGGAGATCGAGGGCCTCGCGGTGGCGTTGATCGGCCACCAGGTCGAGCTGATGCCCGGGGTCGCGAAGACCCTGGACGACCTCGCGACCCGGCACGAGCTGCTGCTGCTCACCAAGGGAGAGCGGGAGGAACAGCAGCGCAAGCTCGACGCGTGCGGGCTGCTGCACCACTTCCGCGCCGCGCACATCGTGCCGGAGAAGGACGCCGACACCTACCGCTGGCTGGCCCGCGAGCACGCCTTCGACCCGGCGGGCGCGTGGATGATCGGCAACTCGCCGCGCTCGGACATCCTGCCCGCGCGGGCCGCCGGCTTGAACGCGGTCTTCATCCCGAACGAGAACACCTGGGTGCTTGAGCACGACGAACTCGACCCGCACGACACCGGGGTGATCCGGCTGGCCGCCTTCTCGGACCTGCTCCAGCACTTCTGATCCGCCGGGTAATGTCCGGGCTGTGCCGCTGACCTTCCCCTCGCACCTGGCGCCGGTGCTGCCGCTGAAGCTGTGGCGACCGCACTGGTTCGACGGCGTGGCGCTGGCCACCGGCGCGGTGGCACCGGACGTCGGGTACCTGTTCACCGGCACCCGGTTCGACGTCGGTCTGCGCACCCACACCCTCGGCGGGCTGCTCTGGTGGTGCCTGCCGGTCGCGCTCGCGTACGCCTGGATCGTCCGCCGGGTGATCGCCGGCATCGCGTTGCACCTACCCGGCGAGCGGCTCTTCGCCTGGCGGGACCACGCCGCGCTCGCCGGCGTCCGCCACCCCTGGCAGGTCACCGTCTGCTCGGCGCTCATCGGGGCGTTCAGCCATGTCGCCGGGGACCGGGTCACCCACACCGAGCGGTGGCTGCGGCTGCTGGGGATCCAGGATTTCCACGCCGCGACGGGGATCTACTGGTGGCTGTTCTCGGACCTGCTCAGCACGGTGGTGGGCGCCGCCGTCGTGGTCGCCCTGGCGCTGCGGGCCGCCCGCCGGCAGCAGATCTTCGACGGGGTACGGCCGCCCGCGCCGCCGGCCCGGCCCACGGTCTTCTGGGGCGTGGCGCTGCCGATCACCGCGGCCGGCACACTGGTGCTGCCCGGCCTGCCCGCCGCCGGCGTTCCGGCACCCGCCGGGGTACGGCTGCTGCACCTGGCGGCGCTCGCGTTGATCGCCGGAGCCGCCGCGGCCGGCGGCCTGGCCCCGGCCCGCCCGGACCTCGGGCCGGACGACCGCCTCGTGGAGAATCAGCGCGCGGCCGGCTGACCCTGTTACGCCGACATGCCGGAAGTCAACATTGGCCGGTGGGTGATCACTCCGGACGGCCAGCGTCAGGGCCGGGGAGTTGCGGACCCGGTCCTGACCCGTCCGGCCGAGACGCCCGAGCGGCGCCGCTCGCGGACCGCTGCGGTCACCGACCACGTGCGAGGATCTTCCGCGTGAACCCGACCAGCACCGTCCAGTTGGCCACCCTGCCGCCGCACACGCGGCAGGTCGTCGTCGTCACCGGAAACGGGTACCGCACCACCCACGCCACCCTGCAGACGTACGCGAAGGTCCGCGACCGCTGGAGCCCGGCCCTTGCGCCGCTGCCGGCCCGCATCGGCGCCGACGGGTTCAGCGACCAGCACGTCGAGGGCGTGCCGACCACCCCGACCGGCGTCTACGCCATTGGCCCGACGATGTACGGCATCGCCGCGGACCCGGGTGTGCGCTACCCCTACCACCGGGTGGCCGCCGACGACTGGTGGAACGCCAACCCCGACTCCCCGCACTACAACAGCTTCCAGCGGTCGGCCACGAACCCCGGCGGACACAGCGAGGCGCTCTGGCGGGAGGACCCGGCCTACACGCACTTCGCGGTCATCACCTACAACATGCCGCCGACGGTCGACACCCCGGTGCCCAACGCCGGCAGCGGGATCTTCCTGCACGAGTTCAGCCAGCCTGACGGCAACCCCACGGCCGGCTGCGTGAGCCTCGCCCACGACCACCTGGTCGACGTGCTCACCTGGCTGGACCCGGACGCGTCGCCACACGTCGTGCTGACTCCCGCGCAACACCTCGGCGGCTACTGAACAGTCGGCCGTCGCCCGAGCCCCCCACCCCCACCTAGCACCGAGGATCGCACCCCCATGGACCCGACCAGTACCGGCCAGCCACCGGCCGACGAAGCGGCCACCACCTGCTACCGGCACCCACGGCGAGAAACCCTGCTGCGCTGCACCCGCTGCGACCGCCACATCTGCCCGGACTGCATGTGTGAGGCACCGGTCGGGCACCGCTGCCCGGACTGCGTACGCGACGACAACCGCACGGTCCGCCAGGCCCGAACCGTCTTCGGCGCCCGGCTGGTCGCCCGACCGCAGGTGACACACCTGCTGATCGCGCTCAACGTGCTGACCTACCTGGTCGCGTTGGCTTACCCGGCGATCATGGACCAGTTCGACGGCCTGGGCACCGGGCTGGTCGACGACGGCGGCCAGCGGTACGTCGACGACGGCGGCACCTACCCGGGATACACGCCGATCGGCATCGCGCACGGCGAGTGGTACCGGCTGATCACCTCGGCGTTCCTGCACCTGCTGCCCACCCAGGGCACGCTCGGCATCCTGCACATCCTGTTCAACCTGTACTGGTTGTGGCTGCTCGGCCGGATCGTCGAGGAACGGCTGGGTCACCTGCGTTTCCTCGCGGTCTACCTGCTCGCCGCGGTCGGCGGGTCGGTCATGGCGTTCCTCGTCTCCCCGCAGCAGGCGGTCGTCGGTGCCTCCGGCGCCGTGTACGGGCTGGCCGGCTGCTACTTCGTGCTCACCCGACGCATGCACCACCATCCGATCGACCGCAACCGGCTGATCATCCCGTTCCTGATCTGGATGGTGCTCTCCGCCGGCTGGACCTCGTGGGAGGGGCATCTCGGCGGCCTGGTCACCGGCGGCGTTGTGGCGATCGGCATGGCGTACGCGCCGGCGAAACGGCGGACCGCCGTGCACGTGGCCGTCACCGCCGGGCTGGCAGTGCTGCTCGTCGCGCTGGTCGTGGTGAAGTCGCTCGCCCTCGCCGCCTGACCGTCAGGCCCGACCTGGGACGCGGCTGCGGGTGCCTCAGGAAACCTCGCCCCGGACGATCGCCACGGCCACCCGGCAGAACTCGTCCATGTCCGGCTGGAAACCGGCGGCGATGTCCGGGTGCAGGCCGGCGCGGGTCTCGTCGAGCAACCGACGGCAGACCTCCTCGACCGGCTCGCCCGCGTAGCTGGCGCGGACCCGTTCCGTGGCCGCCTGCAGGGCCGAGGTCAGTTGAGCCTCCAGCGGGGCGCGCAGCTTCCGCTGCACCGGGTCCAGCCCGCTCGGGTCGAGCGTGACATGTGGCTCCGACACTGGTGCTCCCTTCGTCGGCGTCCGCGGTACCACACCGCGGTCGTCGGTCAAACCACCGCCGGCACGGCGGCCACCCGGACCTGGTACGAGAAGTCCTCCGCCGGCTCCTCGACGTACGACAGCCGGCGGATCTGCCGGTCGTCGCGGTAGAGGGCGACGTCGACCAGCACCCCGAGGTGGGCCAGGCCGATGTTCGCCACCCGCTTCTTGTCCTGCAGCACCGCGCACACCCCACCCAGCAGGGTGCTGGCGTCGGAGGTGCGATGCCCGGGCGGACACCGCAGGGTCACGTCCACCTCGACGGGACCGTCCAGCGGGGTCCACCCGGTGTGCTGGGCCGCCTCGCAGGCGGCCTGGAGCAGCGCGCGGACCCTCGCTGCCTGACGGTGCCCGGCGGCGAAGATGGACAGGGCCTCGGTCTTGACCGGGGGCAGGCCGCTCACCTCGAACGTCAGGGCGAGAGCGCGAGTGTCCTGCACGGCGGCACCTCCTCGTTGGGACGATCCTGCCCAACCGGTGGTGCCGCAAACGTGGGATCGCACGAGAACCAACCGAACGGGCGGGCTGGGGGGTCGGCCGGAGGCGTATCGACGGCGACGCGCTGGCTGCGAAGCTACGGAAACGGTAGCCGCCCGGGCGGACGTCGGGTACCCTCGCCGTTCACTGGTTGGGACGTGGCGCGAAGGCGCAGAACTCGTTCCCCTCCGGGTCGGCCATGACCCACCACGGGGTGGTGTCGGTCGGCTCGCGCAGCAGGGTCGCTCCGGCCGTGATCAGCGCGGTGACGTCCGGGCCGGCCAGGGTGACGTCCCAGTGCCAGCGGTTCTTCACCTGCTTGCGTTCCGGCACCGGGTCGAAGACCCAGTGGTCCCAGGGGAAACCTTCCGCGCCCACCACCGAGACGGCGCCCTCGTCGGTGGTGGCCACCCGGCCGCCGATCACCCCGGCCCACCAGGTGGCCTGGGCCGCCGGGTCGGCGCTGTCGACGACCAGCGCGAACACGCCGGGTCGGGTGCCCTCCCGCGGCCGGAACGCGCAGAACTGGTTGCCCTCCGGGTCGGCCAACACCCACCAGTCGATCTCCGCGTCCGGCTCGCGGACCAGCCGCGCCCCGGCGGCCAGCAGCGCGGCCGGCTCCGCGCCGGCCAGGCGCAGGTCCAGGTGGACCCGGGTCTTGCCGGTGCGCGGCTCGGGCACCGTGTTGACCCAGATCGCCTCGGCCGGGGAGGTGGCCGCCCGGGGATCGATCCGGGTGTCGCCGTCACCGGTGTCGACCAGTTCCCCGTCGAGGATGCCGGCCCAGAAGGCGCCGAGCCGGTGGGCGTCGGCCGCGTCCATGCACAGGTCTTTAAAGCACGCGATCATATGCCGTACTATGCCGGCCACCTCCGACACGCGACGGTACGGGTCGGCCGGTGCGTTGTGCATCGGGCTGGACGCTCAGCGTCCCGGCAGCCGGTCCAGCAGCTTGTCCAGCCGCACGGGCAGGTCCCGGACCCGTATGCCGGTCGCGTGGTGCACCGCGTTGGTCACGGCGGCGGCGCTGCCCACGATGCCGATCTCGCCGATCCCCTTCACCCCGGCCGGGTTCACGTCCTCGTCCTCCTCCGGCAGCCAGTACGCCTCGATCTTTTCGACGTCGGCACAGGTGGTGATGTGGTACGTGGCGAAATCGTGGTTGACCCAGTCGCCGTACCGCTCGTCGAGCAGGCCTTCCTCGTGCAGGGCCATCGACACGCCCATGGTCATGCCGCCGATGAACTGGCTGCGGGCGGTGGTCGGGTTCACGATCCGGCCGGCGGCGAAGACCCCGAGCATCCGGTTGAGGCGGATCTCGCCGGTGTCGACGTCGACCCGCACCTCGACGAAGTAGGCGCCGTAGGCGTACCGGGGCCGGGCCGGCTGGGCCCGGATCTCGTCGGCGGTGCTCACCTCGACGGTCAGCCCCTCGGCCGGTACGGTGCCGCCGGGCGAGGTCCGGATCCGGTCGCGCAGCTCTTCGCAGGCGCGGATGACCGCCCAGCTCCAGGAGGCGGTACCCATCGAGCCGCCGGCCACGCCGGCCGGGGGCAGCGCGCTGTCGCCGATCCGGATCGCCACCCGGTCGCCGGGCACCGCCAGGGCGTCGGCGGCCACCTGCCACAGGGCGGTGCGGGCGCCGGTGCCGATGTCGGTGGCGTTGATCCGTACCTCGAAGGTGCCGTCCGGGGCGGCGGTGGCCGACGCGGCGGCGGCCCGGGACCGGGCCGGGTAGTTGGACCCGGCGACTCCGGTGCCCACCAGCCACCGCCCGTCGCGCCGGACGCCGGGCGTCGGGTCGCGGTCGGTCCAGCCGAACCGGCGGGCCCCCTCCCGCAGGCAGACGACCAGGTTCCGGCTGGTGAACGGCTGCCCCTGCTCGGGGTCGACGGGCGGGTCGTTGCGGATCCGCAGCTCGACCGGGTCGACGCCGCACGCGGTCGCCAGCTCGTCCATCGCGGACTCCAGCGCGTACGCGCCGGGGCACTCGCCGGGGGCGCGCATCCAGAACGGGGTCGGCACGTCCAGCCGTACCACCCGGTGCGTGGTGCGCCGGTGCCGGCCGGCGTACATGCTGCGGCTGTAGACGGCGCTCTGTTCGGCGAACTCGTGGATCGTCGAGGTCTGGCTGATCGCGTCGTGGCAGATCGCGGTGATCGTGCCGTCGGCGTCGGCGCCGAGCCGGACCCGTTGGATGGTGGGGGTGCGGTAGCCGATCGGGCCGAAGAGCTGCTGCCGGGTCAGGGCGAGCCGGACCGGCCGGCCTACCTGCCGGGCGGCGAGTGCGGCGAGCACCACGGGCGCCTTGGCGGCCCCCTTGCTGCCGAAGCCGCCGCCGACGTGTTCGGTGATCACCCGGACCGCCTCGCCGGGCAGCCCGAACAGCCCGGCGAGGGTGGTCTGGACGGAGGTCGAGCCCTGGTTGGAGTCGTGCACCAGCAGCCGCCCGTCCTGCCACTGGGCGGTGGTGGCGTGCGGCTCCATCGGGTTGTTGTGGTAGGCAGGGGTGCGGTATGTGGCGTCGACGCGGACCTCCGCCGCGGCGAACCCGGCGTCGAAGTCCCCGTCGGCGGTGTCCGGCGGGTAGCCGGGGTTGACCTTGTCCGGCCGGTACAGGCCCGGGTGGTGTTCGCTCAGCACGGTGCTGTGCGGCTCGGTGTCGTACTCGACGCGGACCAGCCGGGCGCCCTCCCGGGCCGCCTCGAGGGTCTCGGCCACCACGACGGCGATCAGTTCGCCCCGGTAGTGCACGGCCGGGTCCTGCAGCAGGAACAGGGTGGCGTCAACGCCGGGCACCAGCCGCGGCGCGTGGCCGTGGTGCAGCACGTCGAGCACTCCGGGCACGGCCAGCGCGGCAGCGGTGTCGATGCGGGTGATCCGGCCCCGGGTGGCGTTCGCCGGCACCGCCCAGCCGTAGGTCACGTCGTCGGCCGGGAACTCGACCGCGTACCGGGCGGCGCCGGTCACCTTGTCCCGGCCCTCCAGCCGGGTGTGCGCCACGCCCACCGCGCTGCTCACGGCTGCCCCGCCAGTTCGGTCAGCGTCCGTAGTTCGGTCAGCGCCCGGACGGTGAGGTTGCGGATCAGCGGCACCTTGAAGGCGTTGTGCTCCAGCGGGCGGGCGGCGGCGAGCTCGACGTCCGCGGCGTGGGCGGCCAGCTCGGGGGTGAACGGTCGGCCACGCAGGGTTTCCTCCGCCCGGTAGGCCCGCCACGGGCGGTGCGCCACCGCCCCGTACGCGAGCCGGACGTCGCGGACCACGTCGCCGGCCAGGTCCAGGGCGGCGGCCACCGAGCCGATGGCGAAGGCGAACGACGCCCGGTCGCGTGCCTTGTGGTACGACGACCGGCGCGCGAGGGGCAAGGGCGGCAGTCGTACCGCGGTGATCAGCGCGCCCCGGGGCAGGTTGGTCTCCTGCTCGGGCCGGTCGCCGGGCTCCCGGTGCAGCTTGGTGAGGGGCAGCTGCCGGGGACCGTCCGGCGCGTACGCCTCGACCACGGCGTCGAGCGCGACCAGGGCGACCGCCATGTCGGACGGGTGGGTGGCCACGCAGTGCTCGGACCAGCCGAGCACGGCCAGGTCGCGGTTCTGGCCGTGCCGGGCCGCGCAGCCGGTGCCGGGTTGACGTTTGTTGCACGCCTTCGACGTGTCCTGGAAGTAGGCGCAGCGGGTGCGTTGCAGCAGGTTGCCGCCGGTGGTGGCCATGTTGCGCAGCTGCCCGGAGGCGGCGGCGAGCAGCGCCCGGGCGAGCATCGGATAGTCCCGCCGGATCACCGGGTGGGCGGCGAGGTCGCTGTTGCGCACGTTCGCGCCGATGCGTACGCCGCCGTCGGGCAGCGGGTCCACGGTGTCCAGCGGCAGCCGGGTCACGTCGACCAGCAGGTTCGGCCGTTGCACGCCGAGTTTCATCAGGTCCACCAGGTTGGTGCCGCCGGCCAGGTACGCGGCGTCCGGCTCGGCGTCGAGCAGGGCGACGGCCTCGGCCACCTCGACGGGCCGGTGGTAGCGGAACGGCCTCATCGGGCCGCCGCCTCGCGGACCGCGGCCACGATGTTCGGGTACGCCGCGCAGCGGCACAGGTTGCCGCTCATCCGTTCCCGGATCTCCGGGTCGGTCAGCTGCACGGGCGCGGTCAGGTCTTCGGTCACCGCGCTCGGCCAGTCGCGGGCCACCTCGTCGAACATGCCCTGAGCCGAGCAGAGCTGCCCGGGGGTGCAGTAGCCGCACTGGAAGGCGTCGTGGGCGACGAAGGCGGCCTGGATCGGGGCCAGGCCCTCGGCGCCGGCGAGCCCTTCCACGCTGACCACCGTGCGGCCGTCCAACGTCGCGGCCAGAATCAGGCAGCTCTTGACCCGCCGGCCGTCGAGCAGCACGGTGCACGAGCCGCACTGGCCGTGGTCGCAGCCCTTCTTGCTGCCGATCAGGCCGAGCCGTTCCCGTAGGGCGTCCAGCAGGGTGGTCCGGTTGTCCAGCGTCAGGTCGTGCTCGACGCCGTTGACCGTGACGGTGATGCGGGACGACCAGTCGTCGTCCGCCGGTTTCCCGTTCTCCCGCGCACCGCGCACCGCGTCAGACTACCGTCGACCACGACATATGCTGACAAATACGGGCACAAGCCCGAAACTGGCGATCGGTGGAGCGGCATGCGCGAGGTCCTGGCCGCGGCCCACGACTGGCAACAGCGGCGAATCCCATTCGGACTGGCAACCGTGGTGGCCAGCAGCGCCGGCAGCATGACCCGCCCCGGCGACCTGCTCGCCGTCGACCCCACCGGCGACGTACGCGGCAGCATCCCCGCCGGCTGCGTCGAGTCAGCGATCCTCGACGCCACGGCGGAAACCCTACGCACCGGCCGGCCCCGGCTGGCCCGCTACCAGGTAGGCGACGACAGCCCATGGCCGGCCCGGCCCGGCTGCACCGGAACCATCGAAGTGCTGCTACGCCAGGTGACCGCCCACCACCCGACCGCCCGCTCCCTCGCCGCACTCGCCGGGCCCGACCCGGTCGCCGTCGCGACCGTGGTGGCCGGCCGGGCACCCTTCGCCGCCGAGCTGATAATCCAGGCAGACCGAACCGACGGCACCCTCGGCACCACCGACCTGGACGGATGGGCCGTCGACCAGGCAGCCGCCCTGCCGGCCGGCGCCGCCGTGCTGCGCCACGGCGAACGCCCCGGCGTACGGGTGCTGTTCCAGGCGGCACCGGCCGCACCGCGGATGCTGCTGTTCGGCGCCACCACCGTCGCCGCCGCACTCGCCCGCATCGGCGCGGACCTCGGCTACCGGGTCATCGCCTGCGACCCCCGACCCGCGTTCGCCACCACCGCCCGCATACCCGACGCGCACGAGGTGCACCGCGCCTGGCCGCACCACCTGCTGGCCACCACCCCGATCACCCCGGACACCGCGCTCTGCCTGCTCGGCCACGACCCCCGCTACGAGATCCCGCTGCTACGCGCAGCCCTGTCCACCCCGGCCGGCTACCTCGCGGTGCTCGGCAGCCGCGCGACGCACGAGGCCCGTCTGGCCCAGCTACGCGCCGACGGGATACCCGAGGCACACCTGACCCGACTGCGCGCACCGGCCGGGCTGCACCTCGGCGGACCCGACCCAACCCAGACCGCGCTCGCGATCGCCGCGGAAATGGTCGCATGGCGCCACGGCGGCACCGGCCGACCACTGTCCGAGCTGACCGGCCCGATCCACGCCGCCCACCCGGCCCACCTGCCCGCGGCAGCAGCGCGGTGACCGTCGCCGGACTGGTGCTCGCCGCCGGCGCCGGACGCCGGCTCGGCCTGCCCAAGGCGCTCATCGAATGGGACGGCGAGCCGCTGGTACGGCGGGCAGCCCGGCTGCTGCGCTCCGGCGGTTGCGACCCCGTACACGTCGTGGTCGGCGCAGGCGCCACCCGGCTTCCCCCACTACCCGGTGCCGTCCCGGTGACCAACCCACGCTGGCCGGACGGCCTCGGCAGCTCCCTGCTGCGCGGCCTGGACTCCCTGCCGGACCTCGCCGACGCGGTCGTGGTGGTGCTCGTCGACCAGCCCTGGCTGACCCCGGCCGCGGTACGCCGGGTACGCGCGGCGCACACGGCCGGCGCCACCGTCGCCGTCGCCACCTACGCCGGCCGGCCCGGCCACCCGATACTGCTCAGCCGCGCCACCTGGCCGCGACTCGCGCCGTACGCGACGGGGGACCGGGGAGCCCGCGATTTCCTCCGGGCCCGGGCCGACCTGGTGACCCGGGTGCCGTGCGACGGATCACCCGCCGACGTGGACACCCCGGCCGACCTGACCGGAGCCCAACGCCGCCACCGGGGACCCCCGAGCGAAACGTGGCCGACCCGTGGCCGCAGGGCATAACCGTGTGAAGAACCCACCGGATGCGGCTTCGGCCGGATCCCGCGCCTGGTCAGGCCACCGAGACGGCGACCAGGGCGATTGCGGAGCCGGCGAAGACCACCGTGTTGCGGAGGTAGGTCTGGACGCGCACCCAGCGAGGGAAGGCGTCCTCGGCTGCCTGCAGGAACGGCGCCACCTCGACGCGGGCCAGCTCTGGGTCGCCCTTGCGGCGGAAGGCGGCCTGCACGGACTTCACCGCGGTGAGGTTGCTGTAGACGATTGCCACGTTCATCAGCACGACCAGCGAGGAGAAGATCCAGGTCAGGATCTGCGCCAAGTCGGCGCCAGCGAAGTTCACTCGGGCAGCGAAGTCGTTCCCAGATGTGGCGGGCTCAAGCGATAAGCAGGCGAAGGCCAAGCTCTGCTGCATCGAGATCGACGAGGTCGCGGTTGCGTTCTGCCCACCGACCTGAGGCGAGATCATCACGGAGGTCGTGCACCGCCCTCTGCTCGACGTCCGGCCCGACTCTGGCCCAGACCGATACCCCGCGACGCACGTTCTCGTCCAGGTATGCCTCCGGCCGGCGCCAGTAGGCCTCGAAGAAGCCGTCAACGCAGTCCCACGGGATGAGCACCGGCTCCACGCGGGCTCCGATCGCGCCGGCCAGCTCGGTCAACGAAGGCCGGCCGACAAGGAGGTCCGCAGCCTCAGGAAGGTAGTCGCGAGTAAGCCAGAACCGACTAAACCATCCGGTGGCACTGGTGTCGTGCGTGAACACCACCACGCGGCGAGCAACGCGCCGCATCTCGCGCAGGCCCGCGATCGGATCCTGCCAGTGATGGATGGTGGCAAAAGCCATCGCTGCGTCGAACGACTGGTCCTCGAACGGAAGGCTCTCCGCAGCGGCAGCCACGCACGGCGCTGCGCCTGCGGGGCGCTGCGCACGCATGAGCGCCGACGGTTCCACCGCGGTGACGTCACGGTCGGCGGGCTCGTAGGAGCCGGTACCAGCCCCGACATTCAATACCGTCCGCGCATCCCCGAGCGCAGCCCAGACCCTTGCGGCGATCCGCGGCTCGGTGCGCCGCGTCACGGTGTAAGTGGCTCCGATGGTGTCGTACAACCGCGCGCTGGACATGCCGCCGCCTCCCTGGCTGTCACCAGCCCACGCCGCGCATGGGCCTGGCGTCGCTGCCCTGGAGAGTAGGTCACGTGCGCGCCATTTCACCACATTGGCCCGTCATCGATCCAGCACTCAGGGATCACCCTCCGGCAAGTAACCCTGCGGATCGAATCTCGGCCGACGGCGAAGGCGAGACTTCCGCGCCGAAACGGGCCGCGACCGCCGCCACGGCGGCATGTAGTTCGGGGCTTTCTTCCACGGAGAAGTCGAACGGGACGGGGGCCAGCCACTCCTGCGCGTACATCGCGGGGTTTCCGGTGCTGCCGACCAGTACGCATCGGTCGCCGTCTGGCTGGAGGCGGCCCATCGGCGGCCGGATCCAGGGCGCTACCTTCTCCCACGGTGCGTGGAACACCACCCGGGTGGGGTA
>NZ_JBLROA010000075.1:0-26939 GCF_047921505.1 Micromonospora sp. SL1-18
CAGCAGTAACTACTCTCGGCATCTCACACTGCCCCCCTCGTCCGCCGGCCCTCTTGCGTACGAGTTACGGTCTGTCGCTCGCCGGCTGGCCGGGCGAAGTCCTCGACGCGAGCCGGCGGCTGCGGCTACTCCTCCCATGGGGACGCTGATCGACATGGGCATCCTGGCGATCCTGCCGGTCCTCGACATCGCCGTGGGCGCCACGGTCGCCGCGCGCCGCACCCTCATCTGAGCCTGACGGCCAGCGCTGAAGCGAATCTCCTCATCGGGCAGTCGTAGACCTTCCAGCCTTCCTGGACGGGGACAAGGTGAAGCGCCCTACCGGACGAACGATCTTGGCCCGTACGGGGAGGCTGGAAGCCCTTGGGGTGCCCGATGAGGTGATCCGCCCCGGCTGATCTCTGAGGCGGGCCGTAGTTTGGTCAGGATCTTCCAGGTCTTGAGCGTGGCGATGGCGCGCTCGCCGCGGGCCCGGAGTCGGGCATTGCCACGGTTGACGGCTCGCTGGCGGCGGGACAGTTTCGGCCGGTAGCGGTGGCGCTTGAACGACGTGCGCACACTCCCGCCGGCTCCCTGATAGCCCTTGTCCGCGAAGGTCATCACATCAGCGCTGCTCAACGCTTCGACGATGCCGTGGACCCGGGCGTCGCTCAGGTCGCGGGTGGAGCCAGACAGTGCTGGCGAGACGCAGACCAGACGACCTACCGCGTCCGCGATGACCTGCACGTTCACGCTGTGATGCTTGACCGTTCCTATGTCAACGGCAAGCCGATCATCAAGCCGAGCAAGAAGGCAGTGAAGTGCTTCAATCAGCTGCTGCGGTACGAACCCGCGGCGATGTCTTCGACGAGTGACGGGCGCCCGGGTCGCCAGTCGAGCGTCTCCCGAGTCCGGGTGCTGCTGATCACCTGATCCAACGCGAGCCAGCGGGCGTACTGTTCACCGATCTCGGCTGCGGCGTCGGTGACCGGCCACGGTTGCGTGCGGCCGGTCCCGCCGGCGGCGATGTCGGCGGCGGCCGCGATGTCCGCGACCGGTACGCCCTCCTCGCCGACGCCGTGCAGAATTGCGCCCGGTTCGGCGCGCTCGACTGCCTTCACGAACAGGGCGGCGAGATCGTCGACGTGCACGGCCGGCCATCGGGTGCCGGGCATGCCGACGTACCGTCCGATGCCGTACCGGCAAGCCCATCCGATCATTTCGGCGGGGATACCGCCGCCGCGACCGTAGACGATCGCCGGCCTGATCACGACGGTGCGGACCCGGTCGGCCGCAGCCAGCACCATCCGTTCGATCCGAGCCCGGGGCGTGTCACCGACCGGTGGGTCCTCCGCGAAGGGGTGGTCGCCGACCGCGCCCAGCCACCAGATCCCGCTCGTGTAGATCAGAGCGGCACCGTAATCGAGCAACGCGGCCATCGCCGACAGGTCGCTGGCCACGTCGCCGGTCGGGTTGCCGGCGTGGATGATCGCATCGGGCCGTACGGTGTTGACGGCGGCGGCCAGGGTGTCGGGCCGGGTCAGGTCCCCGCTGACCGTGCGGTACCCGGTCACCTGCCCGCGGCGGGCAAGCGCGACGACCTCGTGGCCCCGCGCGGCTGCCGCCTCGGCGACAGCCGACCCGATGTATCCGGTCGCTCCGATAATCAGGACCCGTGCTGTCTTGCCGGTCGGCTCGACGACGGGTGCCGGGGTGATGTCGTGCATGGCCTGCCTGTCTGTTGAGGGGGCGGGGATCATCCGGCATCCGAGGACGGGTGGCCGAGCACGGCGGCACGCAGCACGTCCAGGCCTACGCCCCCGATGTCGAGCGCCCGGCGATGGAAGTCCTTCAGGTCGAAGTCGGCGCCTTCCTGGGCTCGCGCATCGTCACGGAGCTGGAGCCAGGCCCGCTCACCGAGCTTGTAGGACGGTGCCTGGCCCGGGAGGCCCAGGTAACGGTCCAGTTCGTAGCGCAGGCGGCTTTCGGCCTTCGTCGAGTGTCTTTTCAGCAACCGCCACGCCTTGTCGTAGCTCCAGGCGCCCCCGCCGACCTCCGGCGGTGCCTCGAAGTCGCAGTGCACACCGATGTCGATCACCACCCGTACAGCTCGGAACGCCTGGCTGTTGAGCATGCCGAGCAGGTCACCCGGATCATCGAGGAAGCCCAGGTCGGCCATGAGCCGCTCGGCGTACAGTCCCCAGCCTTCGCCGTGCCCGGAGACCCACGACGCCAGCCGACGCCAGCGGTTGAGCGTTTCCCGCCGGTAGACGGTCTGGGCTATCTGCAGGTGATGGCCCGGCACACCCTCGTGGTATACGGTGGTCAGCTCCTGCCAGGTGGAGAACTCCGTGACGCCTTCGGGTACGGACCACCACATCCGGCCCGGCCGGCTGAAGTCGTCGCTCGGGCCGGTGTAGTAGATGCCGCCACTGGTTGGGGCGATCCGGCATTCGAGGGTGCGGATCGGTGCGGGGATGTCGAAGTGTACGTCGCCGAGCGCTTCGATCGCTTCGTCCGACTTGTGCTGCATCCAGTCGCGTAGTGCGTCGGCGCCGGAAAGGCGGCGGGCGGGATCGCTGTTCAGGTACGCCATGGCTTCCCCTACGGAGGCGCCCGGTTTGATCTGTTGTGCGGTTTCCCGCATCTGGGCGGTGATGTCGCTCAGTTCCCGCTGCCCCCATGCATAGGTCTCTTCGAGATCGATGGAGGTACCCAGGAAAGATCGGGCGTACAAGGCGTACTGTTCCCGCCCGACGGCGTCCTGGACCGGCGCCCGTGCGATCAAGTCGGTGTCGAGGAACGTCGCCAGTTCCTCGTACCCCTCGGCGGCCACCCGGGCGGCGCGGTTCAGCTCCTCGTGCAGGCTCCGCGGAAGTTCGGCGTGGCCGAGCGACGCGTCGTGTGCGAACTTCGCGAAGAAGCCGTCGGTGGCGGCGTTGGCGCGACTTTGCGCGATAGCGGCCACCACCTGGCGAACCGGACTGATGTGCCCCCGGTCGGCCGCGAACCGGAGCGCTTCGACGTACCCGTCGATCGCGCCGGGGACCTGCCTGAGTCGTGCCGCGATGGCCGCCCAGTCACCCTCGGTAGCGGTGGGCATCAGGTCGAACACCTCCCGCACGGTCTGCACGGGGCTGGCGATGTTGTTCAGGCGCGCCTCCTCGGCGCCCGTGTCTCTGATGCGTTCGGCAACTTCGAGCTGGTCACGTGCTGCGGCGACGGTCACCTGGTCGGTGGTGTCCGCTGTCTTGGCGGCGTCGAGAGCTGCGAGGGTTCGCCGGCGCAGCGCCGAGACTGCGGCGAGGCCGTCCGGGGATAGGTCCGGTAGCCGAGTGTCGTGGCCGGGGATGCCGAGCGTCGTGGCCGCGATCGGATCCAGCGCCGCGTATTCGTCCAGGAAGGCGTCCATGATCCTGTCGATTTCCGTCGCTGGGCGCGGTTCGTTCGGTGTCATGCCTGTGGTTCTCCCGGGTTGTCAGGGGGCCAGGGGTGTCCGGACGCCGTTCAGGGCCGGACGATGTGGCCGGCGGAATCAGTCAAGGATTGGATCGTCGGCGCCGGCGGGGGTGAGCCGCAGCACCCGGCCGTCCGGGTAGGCGGCGACGCGGGACAGGAGATCGTCGAGATCGTCGAGGACGTGGATGAACCGGCCGTGAAGCTTGTCGTACCTGCCGGACACCAGGTCCACCACCTTCTGCGCGGCAACCTCCGGCGGCGTCCACTCGCTGTCCGGGATCGAGTCGAGGTCAGGGCGATCGTCAGTCATGACAGTACGGACCAGGCCCGGGCTCAGATCCATCACGGCGACCCCGGAACCGGAGATTTCCTCGGCGAGCGCGTCGGTGAACCGCATCAGGGCGGCCTTCGAGACCGCGTACGCTACCGAGGTGCCGAGGGCGTGGGAGCCCTGCAAGCTGTTGATGTTGATGATGTGGCCGCGTCCGCGGCGAAGCATGGCCGGCAGGAGCGCCCTGGTGTAGAGCACCGGGCCTTGCACGTTCGTCTCGACGACCCGCCACCAGTCGTCCGTCTGCGATTCGACGAACGGTCCGTACCGGCCGAGGTATCCGGCGTTGTTGACCAGGAGATCCACCGGGCCTAGTTGGTCGGTCACGGTGTCGATCACGCGGGCGACATCGATAGGATCCGTGACATCCCCGGGCGTCGCAATAGCCCGCCGCCCCGTCTGTTCGATCAGGTCGGTAGTGATGGCCAACTGATCCGCTGATCGGGCGGTGATACCGACGTCGTAACCGGCCGAGGCCAGGCGCGTCGCAATCACCTGGCCGATGCCGCGACCGGCTCCGGTCACCACGGCAACGCGTGTTCCTGTTGAGGGGTTGTCAGAAGACAGCACTGTCAAGACTCGCTTCCTGGACGAATGGCGCAGCACTCGGCTGCCCGGAACAAGCCTGCACCGAGCGAAGGGAAATATCCATTTAGTGTTTCTATCAAGAAGAGTAAGGTGAGCTTTGTGTTGGAGCTACGACGACTACGCCTGCTGCATGCACTCGCCGGCTATGGCACGGTCAACGCCGCTGCCGAGGCGCTGCAGCTGACCGGCCCCGCTGTGTCGCAGCAGCTCGCGACCCTCGAGCGGGAGGTCGGTATCCCGTTGGTGCGCAGGCAGGGGCGGCGGTTGGTTCTCACCGACGCCGGAAAGGTGCTGGTCGCGCACACCAACGTGCTGCTTGACCAACTCGCCGCAGCCGAGGCCGACATCCTGGCACTGCGCACCGAGATCGTCGGAACGGTTCGGGTAGGTGCGTTCTCGTCCGCGACGACGTCCCTGGTCGCGACCGCCTGGCGCAGCATTGCGGCGGAGCACGGTGAGCGGCTGGTCCTTCGGGTGACGGGCATGGAGCCGGAGGAGAGCTTGGCGGCCTTGACGCGCGGCGAGATTGATCTCGCTATAGCGCACTCGTACGATCTGCTGCCCTTTGCCTTGCCGCCCACCTGTGAGCGGTACGACCTGCTCAACGATCCCGTTGTCGCGGCCCTGCCCGAAAGGGAGGCGGCCGAGTACTGTGGACGGCCGGTCGATCTCGCCGTTCTCAGCAATCGATCCTGGCTCTCCGTGCCATCCGACACGTCCTGCCACGAGATGCTGCAGCGCGCCTGCGGCGTTGCCGGTTTCGTTCCCCACGTGGTCGCGCAGACCGGTGACTACAGCGCGGTCCTCGCCTTGATCGCGGCCGGGGCCGGCGTCACGGTGCTACCCCGGCTGGGAGCCCAGCATGTTCCACCCGGGGTGACCCTCGTTGCGCTGGCGCGGCCGATCAACCGAACCGTCTTCGCCGTCACCCGCCATCGAGGCGACCGTCACCCGGCCGTCAGTGCCGTTCTCGATCACCTGTGCCGAGCCGCGCGTGGACTGGAAGGCCACTCCGCGTCCTCGTCGTAGTAGTGGTCACCGGCCGCCGCTGATGCCCGCCGGCAGGTCATCGGCCTTGGCCCATCAGCGCATGGGGGCGGCACGCGGCATCCAGTAAGTCCTAACTTGGGTACGGTTGATCCGGTATCGGTGGGTTCGGATTGGGTCGGGCGACGCACGGACGGGTTCGGCTCACGCGTCAGGGCGGCGTTCCCAGCGTTCGGTGAAGAGCTGGTTGGTGGGTGGCTGGCCGGGTAGCGGGGTGGCGTGGACGGCGCGGAGGCCGTCCAGGGCGATAGCAATGATGCGTTTGCGGGCGTTCGTGGCGGCATCGATGAGGTCGTCGTGGCCCTGCTTGCGGAGTTGGTCCAGGGCAGGCGACGTGCCGAGTTGTTCGATCAGGAGGGAGATGTCGACGGGGGTGACGTCCGGTCGCAGCACGCCGGCCTGGTGAGCTCGGGCGACGATGGCAGCCAGGAGTTCGTCGGAGCGGTCGGACTTGGCCCACATCTCGGTGGTGATCTCGATCGTTCCGGCAATCGGCGCGAGTGAGCCTTGGCCGAACTCGATGCAGGCGGTGATGAAGCCGGCGAGCCCGTCCCACGGGTCGTCCGCGGCGAGCCCCTGCTCGGCGGCCTCGTTCCAGTTGTCGAGGGAGAGCGCCGACAGCCGCTGGAAGAGTTCCTCCTTGGTGCGGTAGCGGCGGTACAGGCTGCCGATGCCGACTCCGGCGCGGGCGGCGATCGCCGCCACTGAGGCGTGCGCACCGTCGGCCGCAATCACCTCGCGAGCGGCCTGGAGTAGCGCACGGTCATTGCGTTCGGCCTCAACCTGGCGTGGGGCGCGGCGCCGCTGTTCGGACATGACGCCGATCATACCTCCACTGCGGAGCGATTCGCTCCGCCAGAAGGTGTCGGATCGGAGCAAAACGCTCCGATTGAAGGAGGGTGGCGACCGTGCGTACTGTCGTAATGGAGCGTTTCGGTGGGCCGGAGGCGCTCCAGGTCCGGCGGGTCGAGGACCCGACGCCGGGGCCGGGGCAGGTGTTGGTGGCGGTCAACTACGCCAGCGTCACGTTCCTTGAGACGCAGGTGCGGGCCGGCGCCGGGCCCGCAGCCAAGCAGCGGCCGCCGCTGCCCTGGGTCCCGGCAACGGCGTCGGTGGCCGGGTTCGCGCGGTCGGAGCTGACGTTGACCCGACGCAGCGGTTTCCGATTGGTTGCGCCCCGGCCCGGACGTAGCCAGACGCAAGCCATCAGGAGACGTCCGAGCCGGGTGATCTTGCTGGGGACGTGGCTGTTCGGTGCAGCCGTTACGAGACGGGCGTTGTCTGCGCCAGTGCGATCTTCCAACCGTCAGGCTCGCGCACCACGGTGAAGGTGAGACTGCCCCTTGTCGGCACTGCGGGCCCTTCGCCGCGCTCGTCGGAGATGCGCTTGGCGCAGCTCACCAGCGCGACATCGGGGCCAACGAAACGAATATCCTCGATTTCCAGATGGGTGAGCACCTTGGCCAGCGGGCTGTTCAGCCCGGCTGTCATCGCCTCGCGCAGTGCCTTCCGTCCGAGGACGCGACGGCCGGCGACGTTCACCACCACCACGTCGGAATGGTGCAGGGCAACGAATTCAGCAACATCGCTTTGATGCCGGTTAGCGGCGGCGACGAGATCGCGAATGGAGCGCAGTGCTTGCTGATCGGTCATCGGACCCTCCCACTTTCCATGCGGAGCGTTTCGCTCCGTATGGAGCATGCTATGGCGGAGCGAAACGCTCCGCAAGGAGCAAGACGCCAACGTGAGCCAGCCCACCCGACTGTCGCACTTCGCCTGATGCGCTACATCGTGACTTCAGTTGATGGGCTACACGGGCCTTGAGCATGCCGGATACGGACCGCGATGCCGACTGCCCACGACGGCTGGTGTACCGGTCATCCGCCTCTGTCGATGAGCGGTTGTTGGATCAAATCAAGACATCGTTGCCTGAGCAGTAAGCCAACCGTGCAACGTCGTGGCTAGTTGTACGGGCTGGTCAAGCTGCACCAAATGCCCCGCCCCATCGATCAATTTAAGTTGAGCACCAGGGATGAGTTCTGCCAGCAGGCGAGCCCGGTCGACAGGAATCCACCTGTCGTTCCTGCCCCACGTCACCAGCACAGGCAGGTCGAGACGTGGATAGAGCCCTTGAATCTCGTCTGTATAGGCCTGGTGCGTTCTGATACAGGTCCCACTGGCGCTGGCGATGCCGGGACTACTCTGCTGGGTCGGCGGAGATCGCGTCGTTGATCGTGGGCAGCATGTCGCCCCGTTCGGTTACCCGTCGCGTTGCCCTGGCGCGGCTGCGGGCAACAGGCCCAGGAACCGGGTGAGCACCGGTGAAGTATCCGTCGCCCGCCACATTGCCGCGGAGATCACCGGCCGGTCGGCGTCCCGGATGGGGATGTAGTCGAGGCCTTCGGTGCGCACCATTCTGCTGGACTCCTGCACCAGGGCCAGTCCGAGCCCGGCCGCAACCAGTGTGAGCTGTGTGCCGAGCTCTCCGACATAGCGGATCGACCGGGGGGTGTAGCCGCCTCGCCCGCACATCGACACCAGCTCGTCGTGCCAGAAGGCGCAGACGTCGCGACCGAGCATGACGAGTGTCTCCCCGTCGAGGTCGCGCAGCGCGGCGTCGTCCTGAGTGGACAACGCATGTCCCGCTGGCGCGGCGACGAGGAATCGCTCGGTCGACAGGATCCGCATCCGCAGCTGCGGTTGCCCGCAGTCGACTTCGCCGAGGGTGCTGAGGAACGCGACGTCGACCACGTCGTCGTGCAGCGGCTGGCCGAGGACGCCCATCGGCAGCTCCCGCAGGCTCAACTCCACATCGGGGACGACCCGCTCGAAGGCAGAAAGCGCGGTAAGGAACGGTTGGGAAGAGGCGGTCGGGTGGTAGCCGACACGAAGTCGGCCCAGCTCCCCGCGCCGCGCGCGTTCGGCCACCGACTCCGCCGCTCTCGCCTGCTCCAGCGTGCGCCGCGCCTCTGCCAAGAAGAGCCGGCCGACGTCGCTGAGCGCCGTGCGGCGACGCTCGCGCACCAGCAGGTCGACCCCGAGGGCCGACTCGAGCCGCAGGATCTGCTGCGAGAGCGCCGGCTGGGCCACGTGCAGCCGGGCCGCAGCGCGGCTGAAGTGCAACTCCTCGGCGACGGCGACGAACGCCTCCAAATGCCGCAGGTCAAACTTCATGCATGCACGCTATCAAGTCATCCAGAACTCGTCTTTTATCTTATTAGATGAGCTCCCTACGGTCGACTGCATGGATGCCACAACTCACCTGGACGGCAAGGTAGCGATCGTCACCGGCGCGACCGGCGGCATCGGCGCCGTCATCGCCCGCGCCCTCGCCACGGCCGGCGCGGCAGTCACCGTCGTCGGCCGTCGCGCCGAGGCCGGCGAGGCCGTCGTGAAGGACCTGCCCCGCGCGTCATTCGTCGCCGCGGACCTGACCGACCGCCTCACGCACCGCCGCGTCGTCGAGACCACGATCGACCGCTTCGGCCGGCTCGACATCCTCGTCAACAACGCCGCCGCGCACACCAGCGGACCGGCGATCCAATGCACCGAGGAGGATTTCGACCAGGTCGTCGCGCTCAACTACAAGGCCGCGTTCTTCCTCACCCAGGCCGCGCTTCCGGCCCTCATCGCGTCAGGCGCCGGACGGATCATCAACATCAGCTCGATCGGCACGATCAAGACCTTCTGGGGTGCCGCGATCTACAACTCGTCGAAGGCCGCGCTGGACAATCTGACCCGTACCTGGGCGCTAGAGCACGGCGCGGACGGGGTACGCGTCAACGCGGTGAATCCCGGCATCGTCGTCGACGGCCCCATGTCCGCGCCGGTGCAGGCGTTCCTCGACATCGAGCGCGACGTGCTGCCGATGATCCCGGCCCGCCGGCTGGCTACCGCGGCGGATGTGGCCGCCGTCGTGACCTTCCTCGCCGGCCCCGGCGCCGACTACCTCAACGGAGTGATCGTCCCGCTCGACGGCGGCCTGACGGCGTGACCAGCGGCGACACCCGGCGCTGGGCCGCAGTCGCGGTGCTCTGCGTCGTTCAGTTCATGGTGGTGCTCAACAGCACCATCACGACGGTGGCCATGGACGCCATCCGCGTCGACCTGGCCACCGACGAACGCACCCTGCAATACGTACTCTCCTACGTCCACTGAGGATTCATAACCAACCTCGTGAGCCTGCCGTCTGACAGAACCTGACGAGACCTGGCAAAGCCTGCACCCGTCGCCTGTCGGCCAGGCTGTCAGGTTCGGCCTCCTGACAGAACCTGACAGCCCGGCGATGCCCACGCTTTTGTCAGGTCTGCGTGTCGGAGCCGGACCCGGCACTGCGGTACACCATGCTGATCGCGGGCACTCGCCGAGTCCCGCTGCGCTCTGGATCGAACTCGCTCGCCGGTCACCGGCGGGCGGGACCCGGCCAGCGGGACTGTCCGCTGTCTGGCCGTCGCCGAGGCGGCACCGGAGATAGAGCGTGGCGGAAGGTGGCTTCAAGCCGCCGCCTCCTGCCTCCGGGCCGGGCGGCCAAGGGGCCGGCTACGCTGCTCGGCGACGACCGCCCGGCATCGGGCCTGCCCAAGCGCCCGAACATGTTGGCCCGGTGCACAATCTGCCCGTCACGCACGGCTGCCGGCATCGCCGCGCACCGCTGCACCGGGACCAGCCCACCAACCGGGCGACGGCGAGGAGCGCGCCGGGCAGGTCGATCAGGTCGTCCCGCTGGCGGCGTACCGGTCGGCAGGTGATCACCACGGTCCCGCCGGGACGCAGCAGCCGGTAGCTGGCGGCCAGGATCGCGGCGAACCCGTCGAACAAGCGGGACCATCCCGCATAGGCGAGATTGCCACGCTCCCGGTCCCCATACTGGTGGTCCCGCTTGCGTACCCCGGTACTCGTCGCCCGCATGAGACCGTGAGTCCCGCGCCCGTACGGCGGCGAGGTGAGCACGAGTCCCACCCGGCCGACCGCGGACGCCGGCACCAGATCGAGCAGACCAGTGGCGTCACCGGTGAGCACCTGTGCCGTCGACCCGGCCGACGCGCGGGAGCTGTCCCGGCACACCAAACCCGAGCTGGACGAGCACGACCTCGCCCACCTCGACGTCTACGCCGCTCCCGCCCGGTTGCTGGTCGGCAACCGGGAGCTGCCCGGCTCCACCTTCGTCACCAACCCACCGGCGCCGGTCGTGGGTGAGGCGACCGCGATCCGGCAGGAGTGCGCCGCCGCCCACCCCCGCACCGGCTGTGAGCCGCCGATGCAGCAGCCCTCCCGCACGGCGATGCGCCGGCGCATGAACTCCCGCGACCGCTGGCCTCCGGGTCGCTCGTTCGGGGGCTCGGCTGGGTGCGGCATCGGGGGCTCGTTTGGGGGTGTCTGCGAAACGAGGCCCCAGACGAGCCCCCTACACCTGACCTGTCAGGTGCCCGGCCTGCCCAAACCCACCCGATGGCCCCGCCGAGATCAAGATCAACCTATCCAGACTCCCTACGGGATTCTCTCTCCACCGGGGTGACCCATCTATGCCGCAATCGCGCTCTGCCAGTCTGCTGGCCATCTATCCCCACATCACCAGCCGTGACCGGCTCCTGCTCCAACTCCTCGACGACCACCAGGTCCTCACCACCGACCAGATCCACCGCATGCTGTTCCACGCCCGCCGGACCTGCCAGATCCGCCTCGGCGAGCCGGCCGCCCTGGGCCTGCTGGACCGGTTCCGGTTCGCCCGCGACGGCGGCGGCAGCCACCCGCGGCACTGGACCCTCGGCCACCACGGGCACCCGTTCCAAGCCGCCGCCCACCAACGACCCAAACCCACCGTCCGGACCAGCCGCCAAGCCGCACAGCGGCTATCGGCGAACCCGCACCTAGCGCACCTGCTCACCGCGAACGAGTTCTTCGTCCGGCTCACCGCGTACGCCGTCGCCGTTCCGAGGCACGGTTGGACCGGTAGTGGTCCGAGTCGCTGACGAGGAAGCAGTACCGGACCATCACCGCCGACGGGCACGGCATGTGGAGCGCCGCCGACGCCAGGGTGGGCTTCTTCCTGGAAGCCGACACCGGCCCCGAACCCCTCGGCCGGGTGGTGACCAAGCTCGACCGGTACGCGCAACTGATCCGCCGCAGCGGCCCCCGCTACCCGGTGCTGTTCTGGCTCGGCAGCGAACACCGCGAGGAACACCTCCACCGGCTGCTACCCGGCCAGCACGGCGATGTCCCGGTCGCGACCGCCATCCACACCAGTGAGCCCGCCGAAGCGGTCTGGCTCCCGGCCGGCGCCAACGGCCGAGTGCCGCTCGCCGAGCTGCACCATGCGGACCCACGGGTTCCGGTAGTGCAGTCCAGCGCGCTTGGCGATCGTGTCGCGCGGGACCAGTCCCTTTGCCGGTGACAAAATCGACCTGGGCTGAACCGTCCCCCGTCCGGAATTGGCTCGGCCCGAATGCGTCGTGCACGGCCCGGACCAGTGCGGCTAGGGTCCGCGAGCCGATCTGACCGGCCGACCGGGTCACCACGATCCTGGTCATGCCACGATCCGCAGCGGACGCTCGAGCAGATCGGTGAGGGAGGCGAGGAACTGCGCGGCCAGGGCGCCGTCGATGATGCGGTGGTCGGCGGTGAGCGTGTATCGCATCCGGCGCCGCGCTTCCAGCGTCTCCCCGGACAGCGTGGGCTCCGGTATCGCGGCACCGACGGCGAGGATCGCGCCTTGGGGTGGGTTGATGATCGCGGTGAAGTGCTCGACTCCGTACATGCCGAGGTTGCTGATTGTGAAGGTCCCGTCGGCCATGTCGGCCGTGTTCAGCGTCCGGTTCGCAGCCTTGTCGGCTAGAGCCCGGGTCTGCGTGGAGATCGCCGTGACCGATGTCCGGTCGGCATCGCGGATCACCGGCACTATGAGCCCGGCCGGGGAGGCGACGGCGATGCCGATGTTGACGCGCCCGTGCAGCAGGGTTTGGCCATGGCCCTCGGGGGAGTAGGACGCGTTGACGCCGGGGCACTCGCGTAGGGCGAGCGCGACCGCCCGCACCATGAGGTCATTGACTGTCACCTTGAGTCCGGCATCGCGCAGCGCGGTGTTCAACTGCACCCGGAGGGCGAGGAGGTCCTCCAGATCGGCGGATGCAGTAACGGTGAAGGTCGGGATGGTTACCATGCTCTTGGTGAGCCGCGTCGCGATCGCCTGTCGCACCGGATCGAACGGCACCGTTGTCGGTTCACGCCCGTCCTGGGTGGACGGTGTTGCGACACCGGCCGCAGCAGGGGCAGCTGATCCGGTCTCGGCCGGTTCGCTGGCAATCGGTGCAGGCGTCGGCTCCGATTCGAGGGCGTCGAGATCCGCGCGGACGATCCGACCACCGGGACCCGTGGCGGTGACGCTGCTCAGGTCGATGCCGCGTTCCCGCGCGAGCTTGCGTACCAACGGGGTCGCGGCCCGGTGCTTCGGCTTCGCGGCGGTCGCCGCGAGTGCGGGTGATTGTTCCGCAGCGGCCGGTGTCGGAGCCTCATCGAGTGCATCGGTGGTGCCATGATTGTCTGTCGGTTCGGGGACGGCCGGCTCAGCGTGCGCCACTTGCGTGAGTATGACTTTCTCGTCACCGGATCCGTCGTTGAGGCGGGCAATGGGTGTACCGATGGCGGCGTTCTCGCCTTCGGGGACGAGGATTTCGACGAGGGTGCCGTTCTCGTAGGCCTCGTACTCCATGACGGCCTTGTCGGTCTCGATGTCGACGAGGACATCGCCGGCGGCGACCGGGTCGCCGGGGTGCTTGTGCCACGTGGAGATGGCGCCTTCTTCCATGGTGTCGGACAGGCGCGGCATGAGGATGTCGATCATGAAGGGTCTCCGATCAGCGGCGCCGGGCGACGGCGTCGAGGGTTTGGCGGATTGCGGTGATCGCGTCGTCGGCAGAGGGCAGGGCCGCGATCTCAAGCGGCTTGGAGTAAGGGAGTGGGACTTCGGCCATCGCAACGCGGCGGACGGGGGCGTCGAGCCAGTCGAAGGCGCCGTCGGAGATGGTCGCAGCGATCTCGGCGCCGATGCCGTAGGTGAGCCAGTCGTCTTCGAGGACGACGGCGCAGTTCGTCTTCTGGACCGAGGCGATGATCGTCTCCCGATCCAGCGGGCGGAGGCTGCGTAGGTCGACCACCTCGACATCGATCCCATCACTCTCGGCGAGCTGCTCGGCCACCTGGAGCGCGACCGCCGCCATCCGGGAGTAGGCGACGACGGTGATGTCGGAACCTTCGCGAGTGATCTTTGCCTTGCCGATCTCAGCCGGTACATCCTCGTCGTGCACCTCGCCCTTGGTGTTGTAGAGCGCCAGGTTTTCCAACACGAGGACGGGGTCGTCGTCGCGGATCGCGGCCAGCATCAGCGCCTTGGCGTCGGCGGGGTTGGAGGGGGCGACGACCTTCATGCCGGGGACGAAGGCGTAGTAGAGCTCGATGTTCTGCGAGTGGGTGGCGCCGAGCTGCTGCCCGCCGCCGCCTGGGGTGCGGATGACCATCGGCACCTTCGCCTGGCCGCCGAACATGCCGTAGATCTTGGCGGCGTGGTTGACGATCTGGTCCAGGGCGAGCAGGGAGAAGTTGATCGTCATGATCTCCACCACCGGCCGCAAGCCGAGCATGGCGGCGCCGATCGCGGCGCCGGTGAAGCCCTCCTCGGCGATCGGGGTGTCCCGCACCCGCTTCGGGCCGAACTCGGCGAGCATGCCGGCGGTGATCTTGTACGAGCCCTCGAACAGGCCGATCTCCTCGCCGATCAAGAACACGTTCTCGTCGCGCAGCATCTCCGACCGCAGAGCGTCGTGCAGCGCCTGCCGGTATGTGATCACACTCATGCTGAAGCTCCGATCTGCCGGACGGTCGGCCGTGGCGCGGCGGGGAAGAGCGCGTCACCGGGCAGCCGACGGGAATCGTTCGGCACCGGAGTCGCATAGGTGTAGTCGAACAATGTCGACACCTCCGGGTGCGGGCTGGCATCGGCGAACTTGGCGGCCGCGGCAACCGTGGCGGCGGCCTCGGTGTCGATCTCGGTGATCAATTCGTCGGTCAGCAGTCCTTGATCATGGAGCCGGACGGCGTAGGCCGCGATGGGGTCGGCCGCCTTCAACGCCTCGGCTTCCTCCTTGCTGCGGTACTTCGCGGGGTCCACCACCGAGTGCCCCTTGAGGCGGCCGGAGACGGCCTCCAGCAGGTACGGCTTCCCGGCCCGGGCCCTGGCCAGTGCGGCCTTGGCGGCTTCATGGACGGCGACTGGGTCGTTGCCATCCATGCGGGCGGAGGGCATCCGGTAGGAGGAGGCGCGCTTGTGCAGTTCGGGTTCGGCGGACGACTGCTCGACGGTGGTGCCCATGCCGAGTCCGTTGTTGATCACGACATAGACGATCGGCAGGCTCCACAGGGCGGCGATGTTGAGGCATTCGTGGAAGGCGCCGATGTTTGTGGTGCCGTCGCCCATCAAGCACATCACCGCTTCGGATCCGCCGCGGTAGTCAATGGCCAGCGCGGCCCCGGTCGCGAGTGGTAACTGGCCGCCGACGATGCCGTACCCGCCCATGAACCGGGACGCGATGTCGAACATGTGCATCGACCCGCCCCACCCCCGCGATACACCGTCCGCGCGGCCGTACAGCTCGGCCATCACCCGTTCCGGGCCGATGCCGCGGGCGAGCGCGTACCCGTGCTCCCGGTAGTTGGTGAACACGTAGTCGGAGTCGTCGAGCGCGGCCATGAGGCCGGCGACGGTGGCCTCCTCGCCAAGGTTCAGGTGGCAGTAGCCGCCGACCTTCGCCTCGGTGTAGGCGCGGGCGGCGCGCTCCTCGAACCGGCGGATCAGCACCATCTGCCGGTAGAACGCCACCAACTGCTCGTCACTCACAGTTGGTGGTTCTGTGTTCGCCGAGGTCTTGCGCCTGCTCCTCGTCGTGGACTTGTTGGTCCGGGCGGCCGTTCTGGCCGGTGTGCTCGAGGGCATGCGGGTCTCCTTCTCGCCCGGGGCACGCCACAGCCGACGGATGAGTCGGTCGTGGCGTCTCCCTGCGGGCCGACGTTGAGTCCTCAACGTCGGTTGAGATCAACATCGACCAGATAATGAAACGTAGCTCGTTTCATTATAGGATCGGTGGCGACCAGTTGTCGATGAGAGGAACCTTGATGAGCACCAGCCCGTCGCAGGCGCCCCGTCGCAAGCGCGGTCGCCCGACCGAGGCAGAGCGGACCCAGCGACGCGACGAGATCCTGGATGCCGCAGTGCGCCTGTTCGTCGCAGGCGGGTTCGGTCAGGTCTCGCTTGACGATGTGGCCGCGACGGCTCACGTCGCCAAGCGCACCATCTACAGCTACTTCGGCGACCGGACCGAGATCTTCGTCGCCGCTGTGGAACGGCTTCGCCGCCGCACCCTTGACCTGACCGGTGGCGAAGACGACACCCTGACCGAGCTCGCGGCCAAGATCGTCTCCGCGTTGCACTCCGATGAGGCGATCGGGCTGCACCGGCTGATGGTCACCGAGGCCCACGCCTTTCCCGAACTGGCCAAACGGTTCTACCGCGACGGCCCCGAGTCCTACATCCGGGCACTCGGCGAACGTCTCCCTGAGCCGGATCCCGACCTGGCGCGTGCGCTGTTCACACTCCTGCTGGGTGAACCGCACCGCCAGCGTCTTCTCGGTCTTAGGGCCGCGCCAACCCAAGCCGAGGCGCGAGGGCATGCGATCGCCGCGCTCACGCAACTGGGGCTCGACGACGCTCGCGATGCATCAGCCCGTCATGGTGGCCATGTGAACGAGACTGCGGGCGAAACATGATCGAGATCCTGTACTTCGAGGGCTGCCCCAACCACGAGGGCCTGGAGACGCGAGTACAGTCGCTGCTCGATGCTGCCGGCAGCGATGAAACGATCACCCACCGCCGTATCGACTCCGAGTAGCAGGCGCGAGCAGAGCATTTCCTAGGCTCACCCACCATCTGCGTCAACGACATCGACGTGGAGCCAGACGCGAACCGCCGCGACGCCTACGGGCTGACATACCGCGTGTACGGCACCGACGACGGACTATGCGGCACACCCCTAGACCAGTGGATCATCGACGCGGTGCAAGCCAGCAGGCGACCGTCGGCTTCTGACGGCCCGGCGACGGGTCCCGATGCCCCGGAGATCGCCCACACCACCTGACGCTGACCATCTGCCGCTATCGAGGGGACTACGGCTCGGCGTCCCGGGAAGTCTGGACGGGTCCCGGCGGAGGTTCGGTGCGCAGCAGTCACCAGGAGTGCGAGAGCCCTCGTAGGAAGGGGATGCAAGCCCGCGTGGTCGCTCTCGCTCATCCCCGATACGACAGCGGGCCTTCAAGAGTTCGGGCTGATGGCCGGCGACGCAGGTTTCGTAGGCGTGCGTCGCCGGCGTGGTAGCCGAAGAGTTCATCCTGGCTCACACGGACGATGCCGCTTCGCCGTCACCGGACTGATGGCGTAAGCGAACGGTTTCGAGTTCCCTCTCAGGGCGGTATTCCGGCGTGGCCGCATGTGCGACCTCGGCCTCCGCCACGGGTTCCTGCCCGATGAGCCGCTGCTGCTTCTACGACTGGGCCTACCTGGACGACGTGTGCACCGACGCCGGCCCCGTTACTCCTCGAGCTACCCGACGCCACCAGCTCCCGGCACCTGCAGCCTTGATGCGAAATCGAGGAAGCAACATGCCGGTGGATCCGCAATCAGCGCGAAGCCGCAGGCGGGAGCGGGTGAACGCGAGGGCATTGACAGGCAATCCGCAGCACGGTTACCGCCATCAAAGATCATCCGTTACCGGATGTTGCCGCCGTCGCCTGGAAAGATCTTCATCTCCCCAGGTCAACCGGTCGGGACGGCCGGATTTGAACCGACGACCCCTTGACCCCCAGTAGTCCGGTGGCCCAGCGGCATGCTCACGCACGTTTGCCCAGGTCGTCTGAAGCATAAACCGGCCGAGTAAAGGAGTCGTCGCACCATCGGGCGCTGACCACACTGCCATCGACCGCTTGGGCGGGGGACACCATGGGTGGTGGCGTTCCCTGCAGCGGACGAACCCGGCTGACAACTACCAGTGACCCGCAGGCTGCCAGGTCTTGCCCTGTCGCAACCTTTGGGCACCGCTCATGTTGAGGCTGCCGAGCACCACCCGGTCCGGGCCGAAGACCGACGCCGCCAAGTCGACCACGGCCGGGTCGTGGCCGGGTCGCGGGTCAGGTTGCCGGCGTAGAGCACGCGCATGTTTTGGCACGGCAACGGATCACAGTAGCGAAAGCGCGACGGCTGCCGCCGACACGAAGGCGATCATGATGTCCGGAGTCTGCGCCAACATGACCGCCCGCCACACACCGCTCTCAGGATTCCACCTATCCTCCAACAGGTAATCAGCAATCAGACCCTTCAGCAAATGCACGGCGCCCATAAAAAACATGAAGAACATCAGCAGAACGCTAACAAAAAATGCGACCAGAAACGGCGCACCCTCCCAGGCTCCTGAAAGCAGCGATACCGGTATAAGCACAACAAAAAGCACAGGGGCCGCGATGGCGAGCATGACACCCCACACCGCCATCCTGGCCATGTGGAAAAGCATCAAATCGTTGACGTCCTCGACAGGCGAGGTGATGTTACCCATCACCTCATCCCGCCGCTCTTCGGGACTACCCCCGACGCCTAGGAAACGGCCAGCACTACCCGCCAGCCATGGCGCAGGCCACTTCAGTAGATCCATCGACGCTACTTCCATGATGGGCGGACTTCGACGAGCATCGGCTAGTCTAGTACAGCCGCGCCCAGCGAGACACTCGTGAGTTTGCGCACGAACTTACATATTTGCACGCGGTGTAGGCGGCCGCGGCTGGGTAGGCTGCGCGACGGTCCCATCGGTCCCACCGCGCCTGGTACCAACGGTGCCGCTTCGCGTCAGAGACCTTGTGGTGCATCTTGTTCAAGACCTTACGTTTCATCTTGCGGGCGCCACGGAATCCCTTGAACTTCGGGATCGTCTTGCCGACCTGCTTCGCCCCACGAAACGCCCTGCCCGCGCGTACCCCCCTCGCCAACCCGCCAGCGCCAGGAATAGCGCCTACGAGGTCGAGCGCCATTGCCCCCCATTTACGCTCTCGGGCGTTTTGAGCCGCCGAGTAGAGCGAGAATCCGATAGCGAGGCCGCCGGCGATGGCGTTGACCGGTGGCGGGGTAAACATGGCGATCGTGCTGCAGACGAGCGCGGGATTGTTCTTCACGAAGTTCGCGGCACCCTTGACCGCCTTCTTCAGCCGGCCCCAGAACCTCCCGTCCAGGTCACTGCAGTTGACCGGGTCGGCGGAGCAGTAGTCGTAGGCGTTGGCGTTGCCCCCGTCCTGTGGGTCCATCTGCAGGAACCGGCCGAGTGCGGGGTTGTAGAGGCGGACGCCCATCAGGATGAGTCCGCCGAGGGCCTCGCCGGAGCGCTGCTTGCCACCCAGCCAGCCGTACCGCTGGGCTGCCTGGCCCTCAATGGGGGCGCCAAATTCGTCGTAGTCGTACAGTTCGGGCTCGGTCAACGCTGGGTCGATGGTTGCGGCCACGTCGCCATGCAGGTTGGTCAGCAATAGCTGTATGCCATCGCCGGACGTGGTCGCTGTCAGGTCGCCGTCCGGGCCGGACACAAACCGGGTGATCCTGTTCTCGGTGGTATCCTCGACCGTCCAGCGTGGCTCGTCGGTGTCGTCCCCATAGTGCTGGCGTCTCGACACTGACGGCGTCCACTGGCCGTCCATCAGGGTCTCCGTGGTGAAGGCCGCAATCCGGTCGGCTGGGTCCAGCGTCCACGTCTGTCGGGCGTCGTCGAGCGTTTGTCGTCGTACCAGGTCGTTGGCGTAGTAGCTGTTGGTCAGTCCGTCGGGTAGTTGGGTGGTGCGGCCGAACGCGTCGTACCGGTAGCCCGGGTCGGTGATCCGGTCGGCCGAGTCGTAGCTGTGGGCGTCCTGGGTGCCGACGCCGTCGGTGTTGCAGGCGCCGTCGGCGGCCGGATCAAATACCGACCGGTTGGTGCGGTTCGTACGAGTATCGTACGAATACGTGCGGGTCACGCAGCCTGCGGTGACGGGGGTGTCGTGCTGGGTCTTCTTCAGCCGGCCCAGCCGGTCGTACGAGTAGACCTTGCTGCCACCGGTATAGGTGTGATTCACCCATTGGCCGGCGCTGTTCTCCACCACCGACTCCGAGTAGACAATCTCTCCGTCGGAGTCGCGGGTGTAGATGCGCTCGACCGGCTGCTGATTGGCATTGAGTCGATCGGTACGGGTCAAACCGCCGGGATACTTCAGCTCGACCAGTTGTTCGTCGGGCGAGTAGGCGGCGGTGAAGGTGCCGGTCACGCTGTCGGTGACACTGGTCAGCAGGCCACGCGGCTCGATGGCACGGTCATAGGCGTAGGTGGACCACCCCGTCGGGTCGGACACCTTGACCTGGCGGCCGAATCGGTTGTACTCGCTGGTGGTCGTTGCCCCGCCCGAGTCGGTGTACCGGACCAGCCGGCCTAGCGCGTCGTACTCACGGAAGATGGTTGCGCCGCCCCGCGTCGTCTGCGCGAGTTGGCCGGTGGCCGGATCGTACGTGGTGTTGACCGCCTCGAGTGGGGTGCCCTCATCTGATGTCACTGCCGTGACGGTCACCCGGCTGGCGGCGTCGTAGGTGGTCGTCGTCGTTCGCGTGACGCCTCCCGCCGTCTCGACGACCTCCTCGGCCTTTTGGTAGCGGCTGTACCGCGTGACCCGACGCGCCGGCAATTCGCCGGTCATCCGAGCCGGGTCGTGGCCGGTAATCACGCCGGCGGCCCGCCCGACGCAAGCCAACCCGGCCCACTCCGGGTGGTTGCCGCAAGCAGCGTCCTGACTGTTCGGCCCCGCTGTGTAGTAAATGTTCACCCGGGCGCGGGCGTCCGACCCGGTCGAGTCGATACCCCATGATTTGAGGGAACGACCGGCCGCGTCGTAGACGCCCCGGGCGGTCAGGTTGGCCCCACCGGCGCCCGCGTCGGCCACCATCGTGGTGAACTTGCCGAGCGTCCATCCAGACACCCCGCCGCTGTGCGGATCGTAGCCGTAGGTGGTAACCCGCACGTCGGCGTCGGGGTAGCCATCCACCTGCGCGCCCTGCCGCTCCGTGGTTACGAGGTGATACGAGGCGCCATCGGGCTTGCCCTCGTCGTACTTGCTGACCTTGTGCGCCCTGCCGATTACTGTCGAGCCGGCCGGGAGTCCCTCCAACGGCCCGGCTCCGTCCGGATCGGCAAGGTCATTCTCCAGCACGAGGGTGATGGTTGGACCGAGTGTTTCCAATAGGTCAGTGCCATCTGAACTGTACGTATTGGTAGTCGACAGTGCGAGCGCACGGGCGGCGGTGTCGGAGCCGGCCAGACCGAGCTCGGCGAGGTAGGTGGCGGCGTTGGGCAGGGTGCCCAGGGCTAGGGCTCGGTCGGTGGCATCGAGGGTGCGGATGACGTTGCCGAATCGGTCGTACTCCTGGGTGTCGATGTGCCCGCCCGGGGTGGCGGTGTTCACCTCCTTACCACCTGCGGAGAGGTAGTGGACGGTGGCGTACGGGTAGCCGCTGGTGCCGGGCGCGGTGGGGGTGGCGCGGTTGCGGCCGGGGTTGTTCTCCGGCCCGAACACGGCGGTGGCGTCGGTGGGCAGGTCGACCTGTCCCCAGGTGGCGATGGAGGCGGGGCCGAGGTTGTAGGGTCCGCCGGCGGCCTGGGTGAGTGGGACGTTGTAGACGACGTTGGTGGCGATCTCGCCGTCGGTGGCGGTCTTGGAGCCCTGCTGCAGCGCGGCGCGGCGGACGCGCAGTAGCCGGCCGGGGTTCTCGTCGCCGGCGAGGGTGGCGACTTGGTCGTCGGTGAGGGCCTTGCCGTATATGCGGACGTCGTCGATCTCGCCGTCCCAGATGTTGGTGGCGGCACCGGCCCACTTGGCCCGGCCGATGACGTAGCCGCCGGTGGCGTTCCACCCGCCGGTCGCCGTGGTGGTGGTCTGCAATACGCCGTTGACGTAGAGCTTCATCTTGCCGCTGGCGGTGTCGTAGATGCCGGTCAGGTGGGTCCACTTGCCGGCGACGGCGGTGGTGTTCGCCAGCGCCCGCACCGGGGTAGCGGTGTCGCTGTCCGTGGTGACCCGGGAGAAGGCGAACTTGTCGTCGGCGGCCACGTAGTTGAGGAAGAAGCCGCTGGTCCGGGTGCCGTCCTTGGAGACGGCCGTCCGGTTGACCGACTTGTCCTTGATCCGGGCGGTGCCAGCGACGCTGATCTGCTGGCCTGAGCCGCCGGTGAACGCTGCTGCCCTGTCCGCAGGGTTGTCCGGGTCGTTGCCCTGCCCCCAGCCGACACCGCTGGCCATCGTGCCGGTACGGCCGCTGCCTGAGGAGTCGGTGACGGTGGTGCCGGAACCGGCGTCCAGGTCCCAGCGCAGGGCCGCGTTATCTAGTGTCCTGCGCCTGATATTCGTTGAATAAATCGGCCGAGGGACTCGATGATCTCTTCGGCTGTCTTCGTCCAGACGAAGGGGCGGGGGTTCTCGTTCCAGTTGGCGACCCACGAGCGGATGTCGGCTTCCAGTGCCTGTACGGATTTGTGGGTGCCGCGGCGGATCATCTGGTCGGTCAGGAAGCCGAACCAGCGTTCGACCTGGTTGATCCAGGACGAGCTGGTTGGGGTGAAGTGCATGTGGAAGCGAGGGTGCTGGTCCAGCCATGCCTTGACTGCAGGAGTCTTGTGGGTGCCGTAGTTGTCACAGATGAGATGGATATCCAACTCGGCGGGGACCGAGGCGTCGATACGGGCGAGGAACTTCTTGAACTCCGCCGCTCGGTGCCGGCGGTGCAGGGCACTGATGACGGTGCCGTCGGCGACGTTGAACGCGGCGAACAGACTGGTGATGCCGTTGCGCACGTAGTCATGGGTACGCCGTTCGGGCATGCCAGGCATCATCGGCAGGACCGGCTGGGAGCGGTTCAACGCCTGGATCTGTGCTTTCTCGTCCACCGAGAGCACCACCGCACCGGCGGGCGGGTCCAGGTACAACCCGACCACGTCGACCACCTTCTCCATGAACAGCGGGTCGGTCGAGAGCTTGAACGTGTCGGCCTGGTGCGGCTTGAGGTTGAACTTGCGCCAGATCCGCCCGATCGTCGACTTCGACAACCCCGACTTCTCGGCCATCGACTTGCGGGACCAGTGCGTAGCGTCCTTGGGCGTCTCCTCCAGCGTGGACACCAGCACCTCTTCCACCTGGTCGATGCTGATCGACGGTGGACGACCCGGCCGATCCTCGTCGACCAGACCATCCAGACGCCGTTGCACGAACCGGCTCCGCCACTTACCCACCGTCGGCCGCGACACCCGCAAATCGGCGGCTACGGCGGCGTTGGTCGCCCCAGGTTCCGCGCACGCCAACACGATCCGACACCGCAGGGCCAGAGCCTGAGAAGACTTCGCCCGCCGCGACCAACGCACCAACGTCGCGCGCTCCTCGTCGGTCAACACCAACTCGGCCTTCGGCCGCCCAGTCCTCGGCATGCAACACATACTACACATAGCCAACGAATTTCAGGCGCAGGATACTAGGTCGGGGTTGCCGTAGTCGAACTGCCAGGGCAGTTCCCCAGCCGGGGTGGCCTTGCTGACCCGGCCGCCGGTGTACTCGTAGGTGGTCTTAAGCGGCGGGGTGACGCGGGGGTCCCATACCTCGCGGAGTTGGCCCAGGTTGTCGTACGCGTACTTTGCGGTCTGGGCGGCGGTCATCGCGGAGGTGTTCGGGTCCCAGGTCCACAGCTTCACGCCGGAGACCCGGTCGGTGTAGTCACCGAACACGGTCTGGCTCAGGCCCGGGCTGGTGGTGGTGGCGTACTCGTATTCGAGGACCTCGCAGCCGCGGGCCGGGATCGCGGTGGTGCAGTTGTTCGTGTCGTCCACCCCCGGCTCAACCGGGTTGATGACCTTCTTGAGCAGGAGCCGGCTGCCGGCCGTGTCGTACAGGTAGCGGGTCGTGCTGACGGACTCCGGGGTCCACGACGAGGTGGCCGCCCAGATCCCGCTCTGCGCGGTGAACTCGGTGACCGTGCCGTCGAGCTCGGTCAGCCGGTACGCGTTGCCGACCTTGGCCAGCACCATGCCCTCGGAGCCCGGCTCCGGGGTGTAGCTGACCCCGTCCGGATTCTTGGCGAACGTGATCCACCCGCCGTCGATGGTGTTGACCTGGGCCAGCGACGGCTCGGGCAGGGTGACGGTGGTGTAGTCGGCCTCGGCGGCGCCACCCGTCGCGCCGCCGGACCAGGCCGGGCCGAACGGTGCCACGATCTCGGTGACCGAGAGGTTGTCCCAGTACACCTTCCGCCCGGAGCCGCCCTGCATGCCGTTGTAGAGGCGAAAGAACGCCTCGGTCGCCCCCGCCGGGATGGTCATGTCCACCGACAGCTCCTGCCAGCCGTCCGTGTAGCCGGCCATCGCCGAGGCGACCTCGTAGTAGTTGGCGCCTACCTTTAGAAGCCGACGATCCGCAGGCCGCGCTGCGCGTATGCAGGCACCAGACCGGTGCTCGCGGGCACGTAGATCCACCCCGTCGCCCGATACGTGCGGCCCGCGACCATGCCCAGCCGCAGGCCGCCGCCGTCACCGCCGACCGCCACATAGGTGTCATTGCTGGTCGTGGTGACCGGGGTGATCTCCAACGAGGCGACCGGAGTCACCTCACCCTGCCCGAACGCCGTCGACCGCGCCGCCGACGACGTCGACGGCACCGTGAACCCGGTCAGGTCGGTCGACACCTGCTGCTGGTTCGCAGTCAGCAGCTGCCCCATTGGCTGGTATCCGTCGGTCGGCTTGCGGGACGACGACGCCCGCGACACCGACAAGCCCAACTCGTCCGAGTCGGTGGAGGAGAGCGCGTAGTCGCCGGTGAGCAGGTTGACCGAGCCCGGACCGATGTCGTCGCTCGCCGCGCCGTCACCGCTGGAGTCGACCGACACCCGCACCCATGGGGTGGTGTAGGCGGGGGAACCGCCGGTGGCGGTGTAGATCTGCGCCCGGACCTCGACCACGCCGCCGACCAGGCCGAGCGTGTCGGTGGCATTCCAGATCGCGTACCCACCCAGCGACGACAGCGTGACCGGGCTGGCCGCGGTCGCGGTGATCGGCGCGCCGGTGGCCGAGGCCAGGTTCGCCGACGGCACCGGCAACGTCGCCCCACCCGGCCCGCGCCGGTACTCGAAGTACGCCCGCGTGTAACCCGCCACCGGGGTACTGATCTGCAACTTGGTGCGCTTGACGATCGTCGCCCCCGGCAGCGGCTGCGCCAGCGCCGCCGCACCCGCCTCGAACACATACAGGTTCGCGTTCGACAGATTGCCGGCGGAATCCTTCGCCTGCACCGTCAACACCGAACCCCTGCGGAGCCGGGTGGTTACCAAGCTCGACAGGTCTGGCAGAACCTGACAGGCGCACGGCGAGTTCTGTCAACGCAGGCCAGCAATGCGGAAACCTCTCGGACCACCCGTGCGGTTACCTCCGCCAGGCCGATAAGATCTCCGAAGGACCCCACACCACATCCGCTTTCGTCGAGTCGACCTGTGGCGACACGCCGCTGAGCGAGACGATCACGAGCCCGCAACGGCCGTGGTCGAAGCCGGGCACGTGTGCCGCGCCCGCCGCCAGTTCGGCAAGGTCGCGCGCGTCGAAAGGACTGCTGAGCCATTTGACGGAACCCGCGAAGTAGACGGTGTGAGCCACTGGTGCCCGGTCCGCGCCAATGATGTCGATCTCCGGGTTGAACTGGCGGTTCCACCAACCCCCAACCGCCTGCACGTCTGGCCAGGGCAGGCTTCCGGCGATCGCGGCGAGTTCCAGGGACTCTCGGATAAGCGGTTCGACGGCGCGGCCGCGCCATCCCTTCCAACGCCGCTGGACGAGTTTGAATGCTGCATCCGGGCGGCCTCGGCGGGCCTGCTCCTGCGCGCCACGAAGAATCGCCAGGTACAGGCGTAAGTTGCTGTCGGCGACTCGATACAACGCCGGTCTGCTCGGCTTCGTGGACAGCGGCTCGTCGACGGCCAGCACCCTCTTTTCCTCCACCAGCCGGCGCAGGAGAGGTGAGAGCAGACCGGACGCGAGCGGAGATTGGGCGCCGCCTGCCGTCGAGGCGATGTTGGCATAGGCCCGATCGCCGCCACCGATTGCCTCGAGGACGCGGCGTGCTTGGTCCGGCGCGGGGAACTCGGCCAGCAGCGCCGCTTCCGGGATGCTGAAGACGACCGAGGCCGGATCTGCGCACTCCTCTTCGAGGAAGGCCAGCGGCGGCTTGGCCGGTGGCCAGGCCCGAACGATCCCCGGGAGACCTCCGCAGATCAGATGCGCATCAATTGCATCTGCCCCGCTGAGATCCAGCGCGCGCGCCGTCTCCGCCGGGTTCAGCGGCCCGAGCACGAGCGCGTCGGCGCGGCCGAAGAACGGCCGGTCGTATGCGGTGAGCCGCTCCATCATGTGGACGTCGCTGCCTAGGAGCAGCAGGAGGACGGGCTTGGTGGACAGTAGCCGGTCCCAAGCCGTCTGCAACGCGCCGTCGAAGAGCGCATCCTGCTCGGCAAGCCATGGAACTTCATCGATAACAACCACGGACGGGACGTCCGGGAGGACAGAGGCCAACGACCGGAAGGCGTCTGGCCAACCTCCGGCGGATATCGGCACCAAATCCGGGTTCGTCGGCAGCGGTGAGTCACGCAACTCGGCCAGGAAGGTGGAGATCGCCTCGGTGGAGGACGCACCCTTGGTTGCGGTATAGAAGAGGTAGGGCACTTCGGCGCGGTTGCAGAACTCCTGGACGAGGCGCGATTTGCCGACCTGGCGCCGGCCCCGGATGGTGACCGCCAGTCCGGCCCTCCCTGTTTGGAGCCGGTCCAGCCGCTTCTGCAACAAGGCAAGTTCGGCCGTTCGGCCGACGAAGATTCCCGCCATAAGGTAATCCCAATCTACGTAGTCTTCTTCTACGTAGATTCACTCTACCAAACCCTCGATGCCTGCCTGCAGGAACCACGCCCCTGGCGCCAAGGGTGGCGGGTAGTTGCCAGCGCGATTCCGCTCGAACCCCGCCTACAACTCGGCGTTTCACGACAAACGTCCGTTACCTGATCCGCGACCGAGACGGCAAGTACCCGGCACTGTTCGACCAGATCCTCGCCGACGCGGGGATCACGGTCGTGCGCAGCGGCGTGCATATGCCCCGGATGAACGCGATCATGGAGCGCTGGGTACGGACCTGCCGCCGGGAACTGCTCGACCGCACGCTGATCTGGAACCAGCGCCACCTACTGCATGTGCTCCACGAGTTCGAGATCTTCTACAACGAGCACCGGCCCCACCAGGGCATCGCGAACGCCCGACCACTCGCACCGCTGCCCGAACCGATCAGCGACCCACGCCGACTCACCCACCTGAACATCCACCGACGTGACCGCCTCGGCGGCATCCTCCACGAATACAAGCACCCCTGA
>NZ_JBLROA010000076.1:0-26337 GCF_047921505.1 Micromonospora sp. SL1-18
CCGCTCACCGAACGACCGATCCGCGTAGCGAACTCGCCGATCCGATAAACACTACCCACGGTGGTCGACAGTAGACAGTCCTGGCCGGAAAAGCGACCACTAGTTGCTCGTCCACTCCCCGCCGCGGCTCGCCACGGCGATTCGGGAGGGCGGAAGGTGCGCCGGCCGCTCCGATCAGCCAGGATGACGTCCGAGAGGCCGTCGCCGGGCTGTGCCACGGCTGACGACGGTACGACGGAAGGAGCACGCATGTCGTCGCCGTCCATCCTGCTGTCCCGTCGCGACCTGGCGTTCCTGCTGTACGACTGGCTGGACGTGACCCGGCTGACCGAGCGACCCCGCTACGCCGAACACTCCCGCGAGACCTTCGACGCCGCGCTGGACCTCTCCGTCCGGGTCGCCGCCGAGCGGTTCGCCACCCACAACCGGGCCGCCGACGCCGCCGAACCCACCTTCAACCGCGGCCGGGTGCACACCATCCCGCAGGTCAAGGCCGCCCTGGACGTGTTCGCCCAGACCGGGCTGCTGGCCGCCACCATGGACACCTCGATCGGCGGCATGCAGCTGCCGCACGCGGTCGCCGCCGCCTGCTTCGCCTGGTTCCAGGCCGCCAACGTGGCCACCGCCGCGTACCCGTTGCTCACCCTCGGCAACGCCAACCTGCTGCTCACCCACGGCAGCGCCGAGCAGATCGACACCTGGGTGCGGCCCATGGTCGAGGGACGCTTCTTCGGCACCATGTGCCTGTCCGAGCCGCAGGCCGGCAGCTCCCTCGCCGACATCACCACGCGCGCCGAGCCGCAGGACGACGGGACGTACCGGGTGGTCGGGACCAAGATGTGGATCTCCGGCGGGGATCACGAGCTGACCCAGAACATCGTCCACCTGGTCCTCGCGCGGATCCCCGGCAGCCCGCCCGGGGTGAAGGGCCTCTCGCTGTTCATCGTGCCGAAGGTGCTCCTCGATGATGACGGGGTGCTCGGCCCGCGCAACGACGTGGTGCTGGTCGGGCTCAACCACAAACTGGGCTACCGGGGCACCACCAACACCCTGCTCAACTTCGGCGAGGGCGTGCACCGCCCGTACGGGCGGCCCGGGGCGGTCGGCTACCTGGTGGGGGAGCGGCACCAGGGGCTTGCGCAGATGTTCCACCTGATGAACGAGGCGCGGATCGCCGTCGGCGCCGGCGCGACCGCCCTCGGCTACACCGGCTACCTCAAGTCCGTGGCGTACGCCCGCCAGCGCGTGCAGGGGCGCCCCGTCGCCGACAAGGACCCGACCACGCCGCAGGTACCGATCGTGGCGCACGCCGACGTACGGCGGATGCTGCTGGCCCAGAAGAGCTACGTCGAGGGCGCGCTCGCGCTGATCCTCTACTGTGGCCGTCTGCTCGACGAGGAGAAGACCGCCCCCGCCGAGGCCGACCGTGCCCGCGCCCACCTGCTGCTGGAGGTGCTCACCCCGATCGCCAAGAGCTGGCCGGCACAATGGTGCCTGGCCGCCAACAACCTGGCCATCCAGGTGCACGGCGGGTACGGCTATACCCGCGACCACGACGTCGAGCAGCACTGGCGGGACAACCGGCTCAACGCCATCCACGAGGGCACCCACGGCATCCAAGCGCTGGACCTGCTCGGCCGGAAGGTCACCATGCGTGGCGGCGTCGGGCTGGAGCTGTTGCTGGAGACGATCCGGGCCACGGTGACCCGGGCTTGGAAGGCCGAGGGCGAGACGGCCGAGCTGGCCGGTCAGCTTGGCGCGGCGGTCGACCGGATCGCCGTGGTCACGCGGCGGCTGTGGGGGAGTGGCGATCCGGAGCTGGCTCTGGCCAACGCCGGCCTGTATCTGGAGGCGGTCGGGCACGTGGTGATCGCCTGGATATGGCTGGAGCAGCTGCTCGCCGTCGAGGCGTTAGGGAGTCCGGACGCGGCGGAGGGGGGACTTCCTGGCGGGGAAGCGGCAGGCCGCGCGGTACTTCTTCCGGTACGAGCTGCCGCGGACGGGTCCACAGCTCGACCTGCTTGGCAGCCTGGACCGAATCACCCTGGACACCCGGGAGAGCTGGTTCTGACCAGCCGCCGGCGAAGGGCATTCCGCCTGGCTGAGCTTCTGCCGCAGACGCATCGAGCGCGACGTGACGACCTTCCGTCCGCTCATGCCACCCACCCACGCGTTTTGGCCTAACAGGGTGGTTTCAACCACACGGCCCTGCCGCGGTGCCGTCCTCATGTAGCCACCTGTTGACCTGGGCCGGCGAGAAGGCTCGGCACCCGTGGCATCGCCCAGCGGCCGCTCTCCGGCAGTCCTGTGACAGCCGCCTCATTCACTTTTTACGGCCGGCGTAGTAAAAACAAACTCACTAGTGCAAACGCCACCCAGAGAGGGTGTCATGGTGAGAAATCAGCTTCTGACGATGGCCGTGGCCTTCGCGGCCGCCCTCGCGGTCCCCGTCTGGCTCGCCCCGGGCGAGGCGCCCGTCGCGTCCGAGACGACCGGCACCCATGCAGGGCACGGCACCACGTCCGAGTCGTCCTCGACGTCAGGATCAGGCCCAGCCATGGACTGGAAGACCATGGACGAACAGATGGCCAAGCGGGACAAGTCGTTCCCGGCAGCCACCAAGGGAGAAGGCGGCAAGGACCTGGCACCCACCGTGCTCGCCGACGGCACCAAGGAGTTCCACCTCACCGCCGAGCCGACGAAGTGGGAGATCGAGCCGGGCAAGACCGTCGACGCCTGGGCCTTCAACGGAACCGTGCCGGGCCCGACGATCCACGTGAACGTCGGTGACAAGGTCAAGGTCGTGGTCGAGAACAAGCTCCCCGAGTCGACCGCCGTTCATTGGCACGGCATGCAGGATCGTCATGCCGATGGTGCCGGCGTCCTGCACCTGCATCAGCACGACCTGGTTCGGCTTGATTTTGTCCGGCGTCGGGATGTCGCCCACCTCGATGGCGCCGTACAGGCCGCTGGTCACCTGCTTGGTGCCGTCGTGGTGCGAGTGGTACCAGGTGACCATCGGCCGCGTCGCGTCCCAGGTGTACGTGAAGCTCTTGCCCGGTGTGATCGGGTCCTGGGTCACGTTGGGCACGCCGTCCATGTCGTTGGATAGAACGGGAAGTCGTTCCCGGCCACCAAACCGATCGACGCGCACCTCGGCGACTGGGTCGAGATCACGTACATCAACGTGGGCACCATGGAGCACCCGATGCACCTGCACGGGGTCGACCAACTGGTGATCGCCAAGGACGGGTTTCCGCTGCCAGCGCCGTACAAGGCCGACACCGTCCCGGTGTCACCCGGCGAGCGCTACACGGTCCTGGTCCACGCCGACGCCAAGGGCACCTGGGCTTTCCACTGCCACATCTTCCCGCACTCCGAGGGGGCCCAGGGGATGTTCGGCCTCTTCACGGAGATGCGCATCTCCTGACCCAGCCCTCGCTCGGAAACCGTTACCTCTCAGTGCGCTCTAGTGAGCGACTGATCGGCATGTCCCGCCTTGCGGTGGGACGGTCCCGGCCTTACCCGTATGGGCGGTGCCGGGTTGACGCTTCACAGCCACCGGCCCGCCGGGGCGGGTCTTATGGTCGGCTCCACGTCCTGCCACCGGGCCACTCCCGGCGGTGGTGACCTCACGCGCGAGCGCGGCAAGGTTACGTGCGGCGTTCAGGTCCCGATCGAGGACGAGGCCGCAGGAGTCGCAGCGGTAGGTTCGGACACGCAGCGGCAGCTTGGCTTTCACCGCGCCGCAGTCCGAACAGGTTTTGCTGGAGGGATACCAGCGGTTGGCCAGGATCCGCCGGCCGCCGTTCCATTTGGCCTTGTACGCCGCCTGCCGGCGGATCTCGCCGAACCCGGCGTCCGCGACCTTGCGGGCCAGGCGCCGGTTGCGCAGCATACCGGCCACGTTGAGGTCTTCGACCACGATCGTGCCGTACTTGCCGGCGAGGCGGGTGGTGAGTTTGTGCAGGCCGTCGCGGCGCAGGTTCGCCACCCGCGCATGCGCCTGGGCAACCTGCTGGCGGGCGCGTTCCCACCGCTTCGACGGCCGCGCACCGGTACGCCGGTCCGGGCCGACCCGCCGCGACATCTGCCGGGCCAAGCGCCGCATCCGCTGGCCGGCCTCGTCCAGGTGGCGGGGGTTGGGCACCATCTCGCCGGTGGACAGCACCGCCAGGTGCGTGATCCCGACGTCCACTCCAACCACCGCCCGCGGACGCGTAGGGGTACGCACGACCCGGTCGAGCTCGACGCAGAACGCGACATGCCACCGCCCGCCGTCATGACGTACGGTCGCCGACAGGATTCGGGCCGTGCCCGCCTCGATGCGGCGGGCGAGCTTGCGGGTCGACTCGTGAGTCTTCAGCCGACCCAACCGGGGCAGCACCACATGCTTGCGGTCGGGTTCGACGCGGATCGCGCCGGTGGTGAACCGCACGGACGGTGTCGACCGGCGGCGGGACTTGAACCGGGGGAACCCCACACGCCCGCCAGCGCGCTTGCCGGCGCGAGAGTCGGACCAGTTCTTCAGGCCGCGCGCCAGGTTGTCCAGGCCCGTGCTGTACGCCTCCTTGGAACACTCCGCCCACCACGGCGCCACATCCGCCTTCGCCGCGTTCCACGCCTTACGCAGCGAAGCGAGGCTCCACCCGACGGTCGGGGTCAGCAGTTCATCGGGCACGCCGTAGCTGCGTTCCGCGCCACGCTGGTCCATGACGGCCTTCACCCTGGCCAGAGCCCAGTTGTACGCCACCCTGGCCGCGCCCGCGTGCGCCAGCACCACCCGCTCCTGCGCCGCGGTCAGGTCCAGCGCGAACCGGTACGCCTGAATCGTCTTCACGCCGACCCGTCCCGCGTGGTGACGGCCTCCACCGCCCGGCGCGCCCGATTCGCGGCGGCCCGGCGACCGTAGAGGCGCGCGCACAGTGAGGTCAGGATCTCCGTGACGTCCCGGACAAGGTCGTCGTCAACGACGGCCGGATCAACCACCAGCAGCTGGCGGCCGTGCGCCGCCAGGGCCGCCTCAACATACTCGGCGCCGAAGCGGGCGAACCTGTCCCGATGCTCCACCACAATGGTCGTCACCGTCGGGTCATGCAGCAGGGCGAGGAACTTCTTGCGATGCCCGTTCAGCGCGGACCCGACCTCGGTCACCACCTGCGACACCGACAGGCCCTGCCCGGTCGCCCACGTGACGACCCGAGCAATCTGTCGGTCCAGGTCCGTGCGCTGGTCGGCGGACGAGACCCGGGCGTACACCACCACTCGCTCGCCGCCAGCCGAGGCCACGGGTAGCGGCTCACCCACCATGATGAGTCGACCCAGCCGGTAGGTCGGAACGGGCAGCGTCCCAGCCGCGTACTGCCGCCGCGCGGTGACATACGCGATGCCCTGAGACGCCGCCCATTCCTTCAAATTCACCCAAACACCATAGCGTGCTCGCGTCCACTAGAGACTACCCAACCGCTAGCAGTTGTTAGCCCTTCTCCGCGCCTTCCTTCCCACTGTCGCATGTCATGCGATTTGGAGGTCTGCCATGCCCACCAACTCAGCAAGCCCCCCGGTCCCGGAGCCCCCGGAGCCACAGTCCCTGATCTCGGACGGTCGGGGTGGCATCGCGGCGTGGTTCGGGTCCCTGTTCCCGATGCTCACCGGTGGCGTCGCGCTCGGCCTGCTCATCGGATTCGTCTTCGTCGGGCTCGCGCGTCCGGGCAGCGCCCTGACCATGGCCGCTTCCGGGGAGACGTCCGCCGCGGGCGCCGGTAACACCGCTCCAGGCGCCGGCAAGAAGCTCACTTTCGATATCGAACTGGGCGACATGTACGTCAAGCCCGCCTCGATCAACGTGCCGAGCGGCGCGGACGTGACGGTCAACGTCGTCAACAAGGGAAACCAGCAGCACACGCTCGCGCTGGAGGGCGCGGACGCCCCGATGCTCGAGGCGGGCAAGTCGTCGACCTTTCACTGGGGCGTGATCAGCAAGTCCACGCAGGCCTGGTGCCTGGTGTCAGGTCACAAGGACGCGGGCATGCTGCTCGCGGTCAACGTCGAGGGTGAGCAGGCGCAGGTCGCAACGGGCGGCACCGCGGGCAGCACCAGCGGCAGCAACGATGCGACGATCGACGCCAGCGCCAAGCCGTCCGCCGACTGGAAGCCGGTCGACCCGACGCTCCAGCCCGCGGAGGGCGGCACGACGCACAACGTCACCCTGCACGTTCAGGAGAAGGAGATGGAGGTCGCGCCCGGCGTCAAGCAGGTCCGGTGGACGTACAACGGGACCGCGCCCGGCCCGGTCCTGCACGGCAAGGTTGGTGACGTGTTCAACGTCCACCTGGTCAACGACGGCACGATGGAGCATCCGTCGACTTCCACGCCTCGAAGGTCGCGCCGAACGTGCAGATGCGGACGATCAAGCCGGGTGAGTCGCTGGACTACCAGTTCAAGGCGCAGTTCGCCGGCATCTTCACGTACCACTGCGGGGCCGACCCGATGGTCTACCACATGGGCAACGGCATGTACGGCGCCGTGGTCGTCGACCCGCCGAACCTCGCCAAGGTGGATAAGGAGATCGTCCTCGTCCAGTCCGAGCTGCACCTCGGACCGCAGGGCCAGCCTGGCGACCTGAAGAAGATGATGACCGGCAACGACGACGCCGTTGTCTTCAACGGCTACTACAACCAGTACGCCTTCGCCCCGATCAAGGTCGCCCCCGGGTCCCGCGTCCGGGTCTGGCTCGACAACGCCGGCCCGAACGAGAACACGGCCTTCCACGTCGTCGGCACGATCTTCGACACCGTGTGGAAGGAGGGCGCGTACCGGTTGCGGCCGGGGAACGCCGAACAAGGGGGATCTCAGACCCTCGACCTGCAGCCCACCCAGGGCGGCTTCGTCGAATTCACCCTGCCCGACGCCGGGACCTACCCGTTCATCACGCACAAGATGATGAACATGTCCCGCGGCGCCCTCGGCATCTTCCAGGTAGGAGACAACCAGTGAGCGCCACGACCCACACCACCGCCACAACCAGCGCAACTGTTTCGGCCGTTCCGGCCAGCACGGCCACGGCGGTGCGGCAGACCTCGCCGCTTGCCATCGGCGCCGTGTCCTCCGTACTGGCTGGCTTGATCCACTACGCCGTGGTGCCGGAGCACCGGAGCGAGTGGGTCTGGTATGCGGTGTTCTTCACCCTGCTCGGGGCGTTCCAGCTGATCTGGGCCGCCGCCGTCTGGGCCGTCCGGCGTCGTTGGCTGCTCGGCCTCGGCGTGGTGGCCAATGCCGCCGCGATCTCCCTCTGGGCCATCAGCCGTACGGTCGGCCTTCCCTTCGGTCCGGATGCCGGCGAGCCTGAGTTGGCCGGCGTGATCGATGTGCTCTGCGTCCTCGCCGAGGCGGTGGCTCTCACCGCCGCAGCCGCGGTGTTGTGGGGTTCGATCCGCCGACGGCGGAGCTGACGCGACAGCGCCGAGGGGCTGCGGACATTGTCCGCGGCCCTTCTGCTGTCGCCGCCGTGCGGGCTCCATGATCGTTGAGGCCGCAGGTCAGCTTGACCTCGCCGCCGCCAAGATCGGCGCGTCGCCCGGCGCGTCCGAGGTCCACCTGGTTTCTACTAGTTTGTTCGGCTAAAATAGCTGCGTGTCCAGGCAGGCGTTGAACGATCCAGATCCGGCTCCGGCGCTGGGTGAGAGCCGCAGTCGGGTGTTGGAGCTGCTGCGGGCAGCGGGGGGGCCGGTGGCGGTCCAGGACGTCGCGGAGCGTAGCGGCCTGCACCGGAACACGGCCCGCTTTCACCTGGACGGATTGGTCGATGCGGGTCTTGCTGAGCGGGAGGTTGAGGATCGCAGCCTGCCCGGTCGTCCCCGGATCGTTTATCGCGCACTCGGCAGCAAGGTGTCGGCGGGTCAGCGCAACTATCGGTTGCTGGCCGAGATGTTGACTAGCGTCGTCACCGACACGCTGCCCGAGCCTGACCGCGCCGCGGTGGCGGCCGGCGAGGCATGGGGGCGCTATCTGGCCGACCGGCCGGCGCCATCGCAGCGGATCGACCAGGCAGAGGCCGTGCATCGTCTGTCGGCTGTGCTGGCCGAGGCCGGGTTCGCGCCGGGCGAGGCACAGGGCGGGGCGAATCCGGTGATTCCACTGCGGCAGTGCCCCTTCCGCGAGATCGCCGAGCAGCACCGCGAGGTGGTCTGCTCTTTGCACCTGGGTCTGATGCGAGGGGTGCTCGCGGAGATGCGTGCGCCGTTGGTTGCCGACCGACTGGAGCCGATGGTTCAACCATCACTATGCCTGGCCCACCTGGGTCTCGCTCCGCGCCGTCCAACTGATGCGGACAGCACGACCCCCTCAGCGGGGCGCCGGGCGGGCCGGAAGTCAGCGGCGAACGAGCATCGACCTGGCGCAGCCCCCCGCGCTCGCTGATGCGGGTGACGCGGCTGGTCAGACTGCCGTGACGGAGGCGAAGTTGAGGCTGCCGCACGGGTACCGTCGACTGCGGCGGCCTGCCGGAGTAGCGGCCGGCGGCCCGCCGCCCAGACCGCTACCTGGGAGACGACGATGACCGACTCCGCGACCTTTGGTGCGCGCCTTCGCGCCCACCGGGAACGTGCAGGCAAAACACGTCCAGTTCTCGGCGGGCTCGTCGGCCGCAGCGCCGAATGGGTCAAGGCCCTGGAGAACGGCCGACTCCTCCCTCCGCGCTTGCCGATGCTGCTTCGCCTGGCCGAGGTGCTCGACATCTCCGACCTGGCGGAGCTGGCCGGCGACCAGTCTCTGCCGGTGGCGTCGGTGACCCGTGCCGGCCACCCCGATGTCGACAACGTCGCCGCCGCCATGCAGCGCACTGCGGTGTCGGTCGGCGATCCTGCGCCTGTCGACGTGCTGCGCGGCCTGGTCGACCAGGCGTGGGCGCTGTGGCACCGGTCGACCGTCGAGCGTACGGCCGTTGCCGCAGTGCTTCCCGTGCTGCTGGCGGATGCGCAACGCAGTGCTCGACGGTTGGACGGCCTGGCCCGCCGGCAGGCGCTGGTCGAGCTGGCCCGCGTCTACCATCTTGCGCAGTTGTACCTGGCCCACCAGCCGTATCCGGAGTTGGTGTGGCTCGCGGCCGACCGAGCGATGCTTGCCGCCCAGGACGCCGATGACCCCACTGCGATCGCCGTGGCGGCCTGGTATTACGCCCACGTTTACCGAGGCGGGAATCAGGTCGACGCCGCTGAGCAGGTGCTCGTTGATGCCGTCGGTCTGATTGACCCGACTGTGGGTGGTGAGCAGTTGGCTCGGTGGGGGCAGGCGCAGCTCGGCATCGCGCTCGGGCACAGCAAAGCCGGGCGGGCTGGAAAGGCGTGGCGTGCGTGGGACGCTGCCGAGGAGGCCGCGAGCCGGCTCGGCAGCGGGTACGCCCACCCTTGGCTGATGTTCGGGCCGGCCGCCTGCGCGGCGTACGCGGTCACTATCGAGACGGATCTGTGTCGACCTGGTGAGGCCGTCCGGCGGGCCGACTCGGCGGACTTCCGTGCGCTGCCGTCGTACACCCGTCGGGCCGCTGCCCTGATCGAGGCCGCGCGGGCGCACATGCTGAACCGAGGCGAGGTCGCGGCGATGCACCTGCTCGGTCGGGCACTGCGAGAGAGCGTGGACACGGTTCGCCACCAACCGTATGCCCGCACCGTCGCCCTGGAACTGTCGGATCGGCCGGGCACTGTCGGGGAGGATGCGCGGGAGTTGGCTCTCGCGATCGGGGTGATGGGGTAGCTCTCCCTCGGGTACAAACTGTCCCCGCTGCCGTCCGTGACCGCCTGTAGCGTCCAGGTCACTGGCGGCGGCGGGGCTTTTTCCGGCCCGACACCCGACGGAGCCTGACGAGACTTCGCCGCCGCCTCCCGACGCTCGACGAGGAGGCGGAACCGGTGGCGATCTGGTTCGAGCTGCGCAAGTTGGTGCGGTGGCTGTTCCGGCGGCCGGAGCCGCCGCCACCGCCGGGCACCGGGCAGCGGTACCAGGCGACCGAGCAGGCGGAGGCGCGGCGGCGGCTGCTTGACCAGGCGAAGCGGTTGCGGGAAACGCAGTCGCACCGCGAGTCGGCGCAGATCGTGTCGAATGCGCCGATGACGCCGGGCGAGCGCAACGGCTACGGGACGAGGGACCACGGGTGAGCCGCGTGGGGCCGGTTCTCATGGCGTGTCGACTCCAGGCCGGCAGCGCGTCTCGTATGAGGAGTATCTGCTCGCGGCCGCGCTGACCCTTGCCCGACGGCACCGGCCGGTCTGGTCGTGGCGGAGGTGGCGGCGGGTCTGTCGTTGCGGAGCCGACCTGCCCTGCCGGGCCCGTCACCGGATCCCAATCGACCGGCGCCACTGGCCGCGGGGAGAAGCCGAGTGAACGACGAGCAGGAGCACCCGATTCTTGCCGTGCACGTGCGAGGCCTGGACGGGATGTGCGTCGGTTGCTGGGCGTGGTGGTCGCGGCTGACTCCGTACCCGCGTTGGCAGGTGGAGTGGGCGACCGGCCGGCAGGCGCGGCACCTGACCGCGGTCGTTCTCGGAGGTCGCGAGTGACCACCCACGGGCCGGTGTTGCCGATCTGGAGCTGCGGTGGCTGCGGGGCGCCGTGGCCGTGCGTGACTCGGCGGCGGGAGCTGCGGGCGGAGTTCGAGGGTGCCCCGGTCTCGCTGGCGCTCTACATGGGGGCGCAGCTCGTCCGCGCCACAGCGGATCTGAGCTGGGCGCCGGCCGGCGCGCTGCATCGGCGCTTCCTCGGTTGGTTGCGGTGAGCGTCTTGCGGCCAGGTGACGAGAAGTTCCATTACAGCGGCGGCTCTCACCGGTGGATTCCGCCGGATCCGGATTACGACCAGGAGGTCTGGGACGAGCAGGTGCGTCAGCACAAGAAGGGCCACCTGAGGAACGAGCGCCCGAAGGTGCGGGTACGACGTCTCGCCTGATGCGGTGCCGGGTCCGAGCCGGACCCGGCGCCGTTTGTTCCGGTCGGTTAGCTGGAGATGTTCCGCACTGTGTTGTACAGGTCAGCCACCTGGTTGCCGTAGTACGGCGAGTACATGTACTGCGGAAGGTTGTTGTACTTGAAGTCGTTGTGCCCGTTGAGGTAGCCCCAGTTGCCGTCGAACGACATCAGCCAGCCGCCGCCGGAGGAGCCACCGGTCATGTAGTTGGTCATGTAGATGGTGTTGCCGCCTCCGTTGTAGGTGGGGCCGTTCTCCGCGGTGAGCACCTCACCGTTGAACGGGGAAGCGGCGGGGTAACCGAAGGCGTAGACGTACTGGCCGATCGGGTAGTTCCAGGCGATTCCCTGGCCGCCGAGGTAGTCGGCGATCCGCGAACCGTTGCTGCGGGCCATCACCGCCGACCCCACGTCGTTGGCGAAGTCGCCGTTGTTGTTGAACCAGGCCGTGGTCGTCCAGAGCTGGGTGGCGTACCAGTAGCCGTAGGGGGCCGAACCGTTGTTGTAGTTCGGGACGAAGGTCCAGTTGGTCGCCCACGCCCGGTTGCCGGTGACGCAGTGACCGGCGGTCCACACCTCGGACTTACCCTCGCTGTTCACGATGGTCGCCGAGCAGACGTAGTTGCCGCCGTTGAGGGTGAAGTAGACCTTGCCGGAGGTGCGAGCCACCGGGTGACCGACCGGGTAGTTGGGGTAGTAGGCCTGCGTCGACATGCCGGGCGAGGTGACGCTGGACGCGCTCGCCCTCGGCTCGGCGGCGGGCGCCGCGGGTGCCACACTGCCGGACGGTCCCTGTGGCCTGGTGGTGCTCTTTCCCAGGTCCCGGGCGGGGTCGCGCGTGGTGAGGGCCGCCTTCACCGCGGGAATCTCGGTGTCCGGCTTGGCGGCTTTCATCCGGGCCGGGGTCCAGTAGACTGCCAGGGCTCGCTGCCGGGCGTCCGTGCCGTCGCTCGTGGCGGTACGGGCCACGTCCGGGCTGAGATGTGCGGTGCTTCCGACGACAGCGCTGGTCGATGTGGCGAGGGTGGCCGGGGTGGCGCTGGCGGTGCCCGCCGTGGCCAGCGTCGCCGCGGTCATCACCGCGGCGGCGGCCAGGCCACGGAGCAGTCTCGTGGACATGTTCCCTACCTTTCGGCTAGCGGATCGGAAGCCAAAATGCTGCCCGTATAGTGATTCATAGTCATCACTACGTAGATCGGTTAGGCAGATGAAGGAAAACGTCACCCAAGGACTGTCGACGGTCTTGCCTATCGACGGCTGTGAATGATAAAAAGGTGGTTTCGTGTGGCTGCCGAAAGTGGATCCTTAAAAACTGCGGCCGGTAATTGCGCAGACGGAGACTTCCCGTCACCCTTGCCTGCGCCGGACCCTCGCGGCCCCCTGCCAGGACTCGCGGCTGAACAGTCGTTTCGACCAGAGGTAGCCGCCCGGTGCGATGACGGCGCGCCCGGCGGTGGGCCGGAAGCCGACCAGCAACGCCACGCCGACCACGATCGCCAGACTGAACAGTACGTCTCTCTGAACGAGAGCCACTGCCCGGTCATGGATTGCCTTCCGTCCGGGCCGCAGGTTCGTGGATCGCTGGCGTGTGGCGGTGTTGCCTCGGTTCACGGGGGCGCTGACTCGGCACGGCCGGTGGTGAGTGGTCGGCGGTTGGGAAGTGTCACCGGACCGCGGTGCCGCTGCGACTGATCCGCTCACCCGGTGATTCCAGTTCATGACCACCTGGAGTGATGGGTGCGGCGGACAGCGGCCGACACCCGCCGTCGTCAGCCAAGGCCGAGCTGGTGCAACGCGAGCGCCACGAAGCCGCGTACCGACCGGTCCCAGCCGGGTACGTCGGCATCGAAGTCCGAGCTGCGGGCCTCGATGAGGACGTCGAGCGCCAGGTCGGGTAGCTGGTCGCCGAGCCGGTACGCCAACGCCACCGCCGCCGTGACCCGGACGACCGCGGCGTTCGCGGACAGCAGCTCGCCTAGGCGGGCGTCGATCCGCTCCGAGCTGATCGGACAGTGGCCGAGGGTCAGGTTGGCGCTGGCCCGGGCGCCGGCCTCGTCATCCGGGACCGCGAGGAGCCCCGCCAGCGCGGCCTCATCGGGCGCGAACCAGGCGAGTAGTTCGGCGGCGTACCCGGCCAGCTGCGGGTCCGGGTCGGTGAGCCAGCGGACGTACCGGTCGGCGTGCCGGGCTCCGGCGTGGAAGGCGTCGGCCTCCCAGCGGACCGCCACCCCGTCGGCCAGTTCGGCGGCCTCCTCGTGCTCGAACAGGTCTTCGGTTTCCAGGTGCCGCTGCACCAGCGCCGCCTGCTCGTCGGTGATCCCTTCGGCGGCGGCGAAGGCACGCCGCGGATCGAACGGCAGCTCGTCGTCGCGCCGGTCGCCTAGTACCACCGAACGGAGCAGATCGGCGACCGTTGCCCGGTCCGGGGTGTCCGAGTCGTCGGCGAGCGCTACCAGGAACGGCACGACGTGGCAGCTCGCCCCCCACCGCGTGCCCTGGTGATAGACGTTGCCGAACAGCTCGGACAACGCATCGCGCCGGACCGGTACCTCCGCCGAGCGCAATGCCCGCAACTGGTCCGGTACGTCGACGGCCGGCCCGTACGCGTGGTGCAGCGACTCCCACGGGATCTCGTCGAGCCCGGCCAGCGGGTCGGTCAGTTGAGCCATCCAGCGGTTCTACCAGCCGGACCGGACGAAAGCGTGAGGGCCGGAGCGGGAAGCGCGGGCCGGAGCGGGAACGCGAGGGCCGAATTTGTCAGCCCTCGCGCCAGTGACCCTACGCCGGCGTACGTGCTTCCTCCGTCTCCGGCGACAGCAGCGGCAGGTAGCTCTCGGGGCGCCAGCCGGCGATCACCTTGGTGTACAGACCTGCGCCGAGCCGCTGGTAGAACCGCTGCGCCCCGGAATTGTCCGGCTTGACCTCCCAGCGGATGACGAGCCCGTCGTCGGCCGCGGTACGGGCAAGCGCGAGCATCAGCGTCCGCCCGACCCCGGCGTCCCGGGCGGATGCCCGGACCCAGAGGTCGTCGAGAGCGAGGATGTCGCGCCCGGACCACAGGTGCATGCGGCGGAGCGCGGAGACGTAGCCGAGCGGCTCGCCGGCCCGCTCGGCGAGCAGGACGGTGACGTCGTCCCGGCCGAGCAGCTCGGCCCAGCGGTCAGCGGTGATGGTGACGTGCACGGCGTCGCCCTCGTGGGTGGCGATCTCCCGGACCAGGGTGTCCACGGTGGTGGCGTCGGCCGGGCCGGCCGGGCGGATGGTAACGGTTTGAGTCATGGTCTACTCCTTACACGAAGGTGGCGTCGGCACCACCCGGGGGTGACGGGTCAGGGCGTGCCGATGGCGGCGAGCACGTCCAGCCGGGCGGCGCGGCGGGCGGGCAGCAGGCCGGCGAGCAGGCCGGCGGCGAGGGCGACGGTCAGCACCACCAGGAGCCGGTTCGCCGGCACGGTCAGCACGGTCGGGGCGTCCCGGCCCAGCGCGCGGACCGTGGCGGCGGCGAAGCCGACGCCCAGCGCGATCCCCAGGACGCTGGCCAGCGCGGCGACCAGCACCGCCTCGGCCCGGATCAGCCAGCCCAACTGCCGGCGGGTCATCCCGACCGCGCGGAGCAGCCCGATCTCGGCGGTGCGTTCGGTGATCGACAGGGCGAGGGTGTTGGTGATGCCGAGCAGGGCGATCAGCACGGCCAGCATCAGCAGCACCGTCACCAGGCCGAGCACCTGGTCGATCATCTGGGTCCGGCCGTCGACGGCGGCGGCCTGGTCGCGCAGTTGCGCGGTCGGGGTGTCGGCCAGGGCCGCCTTGATCGCCCGCTCCGCGGCGGCCCGGTCCGTCCCGTCGGCGGTGCGGATCAGCACGCTCGCGTCCATCTCCTCGCTGTAGAGCCGGGCGAAGGTGCCCAGCGAGATGAGGTAGTCGGTGGACAAAGCCCGGGCGTCGCCGTTGCGCAGCAGGCCGACGACGGCGAGGCGCTGGGCGCCGGTGCGGGAGAACGTCATGGGCAACTCGTCCCCGACGCGCAGGCGCCGGTCCCGGGCCACGTGCTCGGCCAGCACGATCCCCCCGCCGTTCAGCGCCGCCAGGTTGCCGGCGGTGAGGTGCAGGTTCGCCACCCGGGGCAGCGTCGCCGGGTCCACGGCGGTGAGGGCGCTTGTGGCGTCCCCGTCGCGCCAGTGGCCGTAGCGCAGCCGGGACGCGACGGCGACCTCGGGCAGCCGGCTGACCCGGTCGTACACGGCGGGGGAGAGGCCACCGAGCATCTCGTTGCGGGCGCTCTCCACGACGTGGTCGGCGGTGATCACCTCGGCGTAGGACGCCCGGACCGAGCTTTTCACCGACGTACCGAGGACGGCCATGAAGCTGATCAGGGCGAGCCCGAGGGCCAGCGCCAGGGCGGTCGCCGCGGTGCGCCGCGGGGTGCGGGCCGCCGAGTCGGTGGCCAGCCGGCCGGTCACGCCGACGGCGGCCAGCGGCCGGCCGACGAGGCGTACCAGGGCGGGGGTGATCGCCGGCCCGAGCAGCGCGAGGCCGCCGACGGCGCCCAGCGCGGCGACGCCGAGCAGCGCGATCGGGGCGTCCGCGGCGAGCACCGCCGCCGCCGCAGCCAGGCCGGCTACGGCGGCCAGCGCGCCGACCACCGCCCGGACCCGTCCGGTACGGGCGGCAGCCGCTTCGCGCAGCGCCGCCACCGGCGCCACCGCGGCCGCGCGCCGGGCCGGCCCGACCGCCGAGCCGACCGTGACGAGGACGCCGACGGCGAAGGCCACCAGCACGGTACGGCCGGTCAGCACCAGCCCACCCTCCGGCAGCGGTAAACCGAACGCGCGGGCCAGGTTGCGGATGCCGGTGGCGGCGGCGACGCCGAGGGCGAGCCCGGCGGCCGAGGCGGTCAGCCCGACCAGCAGCGCCTCGCCGAGCACCGAGCGCAGCACCTGCCCGCCCATCGCGCCGGCGGCCCGGAGCAGGGCGAGTTCCCGGGTCCGCTGGGTGACGACGATGGAGAACGTGTTGGCGATCAGGAAGGCGCCGACCAGCAGGGCCGCGCCGGCCAGGGCGAGCAGCACCAGCTGTAGCCAGCTCAGCTGGTCACGGGCCGCCGCCGCGCCGGCCGCCGCGATGTCCCGGCTTGCGGCGACCTCGTAGTCGGCGCCGACGGCGGCGCTGATCCGGCCGCGCAGGTCCTCGGGGGCGACACCGGGCGCGGCGACGACCGCCACCTCGGAGACGCCCGCGCCGAGCCGGAGCAGGCGCTGCGCCGACGGGAGGGTGACCAGGGCGACCGTGCTGTTCGGCAGGCCGCCCCGGTCACCGAATCCGGCCAGGCCGACCACCCGGAGCCGGGCGGTGTCGGTCGCCCGGACGGTGACGGTGTCGCCGAGCCGGACGCGGTGGCCGCGCGCGGTGTCCTCGTCGAGGACCACCTCGTCGTCGGCGGCCGGCGGCCGGCCGCTGCGGATGGTGAACGAGCCCACTGGCGCGGGCGCCCAGGAGGCCAGCAGGGACGTGCCGCTCGGCACGACCGTCTTGCCATCCACCTCCAGCAGGCCCTGGCCGCGGACCAGCGGCCGGGCGTCGGCCACCCCGGACACCGCGGCGACCCGCGCCATCAGGTCGGCCGGCAGCGGGTCGCGGGCGACCTCGACGCCCATCGCCGAGTCGAAGGCGACCGCGTCCCGTACGGTCAGGTCGACGCCGGCGGTCGCGGTGCGGAACTGGTCGTCGAGCAGCCGGGTGGAGGTGTCGGTGAGGACCAGGCCGCCGGTGGCGAAGGTGACGCCGAGGACGACCGCGAGCAGGGTCAGCGCCAGCCGGGCCCGGCGGGCCAGGGTGGTACGCAGAGTCAGGTGCCACATGTCAGTTCGCTCCGGTGGTGGTGGGCGCGGCCAGGCGCGCCATGCGGGTCAGGACGGCCGGGATGGTCGGTGCGTCGAGTTCGCCGTCGATCCGGCCGTCGGCGAGGAACACCACCCGGTCGGCGTACGCGGCGGCGTGCGGGTCGTGGGTGACCATCACGATGGTCTGCCCGAGGTCGTCGACGGCCTGCCGGAGGAAGCCGAGCAGCGCCTCGGCCGCCTGCGAGTCGAGGTTCCCGGTCGGCTCGTCGGCGAAGACGATCTCCGGTCGGGTGATCAGGGCGCGGGCCACGGCGACCCGCTGCTGCTGGCCGCCGGAGAGTTCCCCGGGGCGGTGCCGGAGCCGACCCGCCAGACCGAGGGTGGCGACCAGCAGGTCCAGCCGCTCGGGGTCGGGACGGCGACCGGCCAGGGTCAGCGGCAGCAGGATGTTCTCCCGCGCGGTCAGGGTCGGCACCAGGTTGAAGCTCTGGAAGACGAAGCCGATCCGGTCCCGCCGCAGCAGGGTGCGCGCCCGTTCGTCCAGGTCGGTGAGGTCGGTGTCGCCGAGCAGGATCTGGCCGGCGTCGACGGTGTCCAGGCCGGCCAGCGCGTGCATGAGGGTGGACTTGCCGGAGCCGGACGGGCCCATGATCGCGGTGAACCGGCCGGCCGGGATGGACACCGTGGCACCGGCCAGGGCGCGGACGGCCGTGTCGCCGCGACCGTAGGTGCGTACGACGTCCCGGGCCTGCACGGCGACGGGGGCTGAGGTGGGGCGGGTCGGCTTCAAGGTGCTCGTGGTCATCGGGGGTACTCCTCCGGTCGGTTCTGATCGCTGACGAGGAGAGTCGCCGGGGGCGCTGTCCGGACGCTGGCTGTCGACCCGGCGGATCCGGACAGCGGATGGACAGACCGCCGCCAGCCGCCGCGACCAGGCTGGCGGCATGGTGGAACGGAACGAACCGGCGGCCCCGGCGCGGGTGGCGATTGTGGCGCTGCCGCCCGGGCTGTGCCGGCGGTGCGTACGCGTGGTCAGCCGGCGGGTGAGCGACCTGCCCGGGGTGGTGTCGCTGGAGTTCGACGTCGACGCCGGCGTGCTGCGCGTGGGTGGGGAGGTGGATCCGGCTGCCCTGCGTCGGGCCTGCACTTTCAACCATGGGTTGACGGGTGGCTGACCTAGGTTCTACGGTTCTTTCAACCAGTGGGTTTAAACTGTGGGGGATGACCACGGACGCGCTGACCCGAGCCTTCGCCGCCCTCGCCGATCCGACCCGGCGCGACATGGTCGCCCGGCTCTCCGAGGGCGACGCGACCGTAAGCCAGCTGGCCGAGCCGTACCGGATGACGCTGCAGGCCGTCTACAAGCACCTGCGGGTGCTCGAGGACGCCGGGCTCGTCAGCCGACCGCGGGGGCCGCAGCCCCGGTCGGTGCGCCTGGAAGCCCAGGCCTTCGGCCTGATGGACACCTGGATCGAGCGCCACCGGAGCCGCGTCGAGCAGCGCTATCGCCGCCTTGACGCCGTCCTGGCGGAGATGAAGGGAGACGAATATGGACAGGATCACGGAGACAGACATCGAAGCCGACCCGAAGCTGCCAGTCATCCGGATGACTCGTGACTTCGCGGCAACGCCCGAGCAACTGTTCCGGGCTCACACCGATCCCGCATTGTTCGCCCAGTGGGTCGGGCCCGACGCCATGGCGACCCGGATCGAGCACTGGGACGCGCGTACCGGCGGCAGCTGGCGGTACGCCTCGGTGCACGACGGCACGGAGTACCGGTTCCACGGCTGCTTCCACGAGGTACGGCCGGACCGTATCGTGCAGACCTTCACGTTCGAGGGCGATCCCGACGGAGTCGCGCTGGAGACGTTGTGGTTCGAGGACCTGGGCGACGGCCGTACGCGGCTGCGGACACAGTCGCTGGTCGACAGCTTCGAAGGCCGCGATGCCTGGCTGCGCAGCGGCATGGAGGTCGGTATCGACGAGGGCTACGCGAAGCTGGACAGGATGCTCCTCGATGGCGCTGTCTGACCGCCCAGCCGAGCGACACCGGCAGGTTGCCGGGCTGTTCAGCGACCGGGTCCGCGGCACCCGGTCCTGGGACGCGCCATCCCCGGTCGCCGACTGGGCCGCCCGCGACGTCGTGCGACACCTGACCGAATGGTGCCCCGGGTTTCTCGTCTCCGGTGCCGGCATCGAACTGCCCCGTGGGCCATCGGTGGACGACGACCCGGTCGCCGCGTGGCAGGTTCACTGCGACGGTGTGCAGGCGGTGCTGGACGATCCGGAGACGGCGCACCGGGAACTCACCAACCCACACATCGGCAGCCTGCCGCTGGAGACCGCGATCGACCAGTTCTACACCGTCGACGTGTTCATGCACACCTGGGATCTCTCCAGGGCCACCGGCCAGGACGATCGGCTGGACCCCGACTTCTGCGCTCAACTCCTCGATCAGATGGAGCAGATGGAGCAGGTCATCCGCTCCTCCGGCCAGTTCGGCGCCCGGGTCGAGACACCCCGCGGTGCGGATACCCAGACCAGACTGCTGGGTTTCATCGGCCGGGACCCGTTCTGGTCGAAGCGGTGAGCCGAAGTTTGATACAGGGGTCCAGGGCCGGCCGCCTCGCTCAACGCCCGCCCGGGCGGCGGGCGCTCAGCGGCCTGTCGGAGTAAGGGCTGCCGCCCGGCGGGCCGCCTCCGCCTCCTGCGGCCGCCCGGCGGCCGCCGCCGCCTCGGCCATCAGCGACCAGAGCCGCAGCCGCGCCCACGGGAACTCCCGCTCCGCCAGCAGCTCCACGGCCCGGCGGCACTCCTCCGCGGCGGCGGCCGCGTCGCCGTCGGCGTACGCGATCCGGGCCCGGCCCCACGCCGCCCAGGCCTGGCAGCGCGGGTTGCTGTTGCGGCGGGCGGTGTCGGCCGCCTCGGCGAATATCGCCGGTACGCCCTCGACCTCGCCCCGGTCCAGCCGGGTGTGCGCGAGCTGCACGAGGGTGAAGGCCAGCGCGTGCGGGGAAGGGTTGCGCCGGGCCTCGGCCGCCGCCTCCTCCAGGGTGGCGATCGCCTCGTCCGGCCGGCCCGCCTCGCGCAGCGCGACGCCGAGGTGCGCCAGGATCCCGGCCGGCAGGAGGCGATCGCCGGCCTTCCGGGTCCACTCCAGGCTGCACCGCCACTGCTCGGCGGACCGCGCGAAGGCACCCGTGCGCAGATCGAGCAGGCCTTCCACGTAGCAGACCGTCCCGTGCCACCAGGGATCGTCGGTGTCGCCCCGCTCGCGGCGGGCCTGGGCGACCATCGTCCGGTACTCGTCCGCGTCGCCGTCGTACTGGCCCTCCCAGGCGACGACGAGCCGCGAGGTCGCGATGTTGGCGGTGTCGCCGAGGCGCTCGAACTCCGCCAGGCTCTCCCGCGCGGCGGCCCGGGTCTGCGGGGTGGGGTAGTAGACACCGAGCTGGCCGATCCGCTGCAGGGCGGCGGCCCGGGCGGGCGGGGCGCCCTCGCCGGTGGCGAGCAGCGCGGTCAGCGCCCGCACGCCCTCGTGCCGGGGGCCGTAGCTCCAGAACAGGAAGAGGGCGTCCGCGAGCCGCAGGCCGGCGTCGACCCCGTCGCCGCGTTCCAGGCAACGATCGACGGCGGCGCGGAAGTTGTCGTGCTCCTCCGTCATCCGCGCCCAGGCGTCGGCATCGGACCGCACGTGCGGGCCGTACCGTTCGGCCAGCTCGGTGAAGTGGGTGAGGTGCCGGTCCCGGGCCGCCTCGGTCTCGCGGGCCTCCGTGAGCCGAGCGGCGGCGTACTCCCGGATCGTGACCAGCAGCCGGAACCGCCCGGTGGCCGGGTCCGGCACCACGAGGGAGCGGTCGACCAGCCGGAAGAGCAGGTCGAGGACCTCGTCCGGGGCCAGGCCGTCGGACGCGCAGACCTGCTCGGCGGCGGCCAGGTCCCAGCCACCGCGGAACACCGCCAGCCGGCGCAGCAGCCGCCGCTCGGCCCCGGACAGCAGGTCGTGGCTCCAGTCGAGGGTGGCCCGCAGGGTGCGGTGCCGAGCCTCGCTGGTCCGCGCCCCAGCCGTGAGCAGCGCGAACCGGTCGTGCAGCCGGGCCGCGATCTCCACCGGCGGCAGCGCCTTCACCCGCGCGGCGGCCAGTTCGATGGCCAGCGGCATGCCGTCGAGCTGCCGGCAGATGTCCGCCACCAGCGGCGCGGTCGCCTCGTCGAGGACGAACCCGGGGCGCACCGCCCGCGCGCGATCGACGAAGAGGGCCACCGCCGGGCTGTCGCCGAGTCGCGCGAGATCCGCCGGCCCGTCGGGTACGCCCAGCGGCGCCACCGCGAGCTGGGTCTCCCCGGGTACGGCCAGCGCCTCCCGGCTGGTCGTCAGCACGGTCAACGCCGGGCATTCCTCGACCAGCCGCTCGACCAGTTCTGCCGCCTCGTCGATGACGTGCTCGCAGTTGTCCACCACCAGCAGCGCCCGGTCGGCGCCGAGCCAGGCGACCAGCGCGGCGGTCGCGGCCGGCCCCGGGCCGCCGGTGGCCACCCCGAGCTGGTCGGCGACCGCCTCGGGGAGATCCGTCCCGCTCGCCACGGCGGACAGGCGGACCAGGTGCAGTCGGTCGGCCAGAGGGTGGTCGACGCGGCGCACCGCCTCCAGGGCGAGCGTCGTCTTGCCGACGCCACCCGGGCCGGTCAACGTCACCACCCGCGCCTCGCGCAGCCGGTCCAGCACCCGCTGCACGTCGTCCTGGCGGCCGATGACCGAGGCGAGCCGGCGGGGCAGGTCGCGCTCGGCCGGGGCGGGAATCCGCGTGGCCGCGGCAGCGGCCCGCGTCGGGGCGGGCCGGTCGACCGGATGGGCGTGGGGCGGGGCGACTGGATGGGCGTGGGGCGGGGCGGCCGGTGCCAGGGGCGGAGCCACCGGCCGGTCCGCCAGCGCGTGGGCCGAAGCCACGGGCATCGGGGCGGGCACCTGCTGCCGCAGGATCGCCTCGGCGAGCGCCTGTAGTTCGGGCGCCGGGTCGATGCCCAGCTCGTCGGCGAGGCGGTGCCGCAGCGCGTGGTACGCGGTGACAGCGTCCGCCTGCCGCCCGCCCCGGTAGAGCGCCAGCATCAGCAGCCGGTGCAACCGCTCGCGCAGCGGGTGGGCGACGACCAGGCGTTCCAGGTCCGCGACCGCCTCGGCCTGCCGGCCCGCCTCCAGCAGCAGCTCCAGCCTGTCCTCCACCGCGCCGAGCCGCAGCTCCGCCAGCCGGGCCACCTCGGCCAGCGCCCACCCGGCCTCGCCGACGTCGGCCAGGACCGGGCCACGCCACAGCCGCAGCGCCTCGTCGAAGCAGACCAGCGCCGCGGCGGGCCCGTCGCCGGTGGTCGCGTCGCGGGCCCGGTCCAGCAACCGTTCGAAGCGGTACGCGTCCACCGCGTCGGGGGCGACGGCGAGCTGGTAGCCGGGGGCACGGGTGACCAGCAGGCCACCGCCCGCCCCGGCGGTCACCAGGGCCCGGCGCAGCTTGGATACCCGCAGCTGCAGCGCGTTCGTGGCGTCGGCCGGGGGCTGGTCGCCCCAGAGCGCGTCGGTGAGCGCGTCCGCGGAGACCACCCGCCCGGCGGAGAGGACGAGCCGGGCGAGCAGCGCGCGGATCGCCGGGGCGAGCGGTGTGGCGGGCCGGCCGGCTACCTGGAGTTCGACGGTGCCGAGCACGCCGAAGCTCACCGTGGTGGTGGCCCCGCTGTCCCGGCTCATCGCACTCCCGTCCCGCTGCGGCGTCAGCCCTGGGGCCCGCTCCGATCGCCGGGTGGCGGCCCGGGCGGGCCCATGCTACGTCGCGGTCGACCTCGGCCGACCCCACCGAAAGGCGGAGTGCCCGCCACCCGGATGCCGGGCCGGCGGTCGCGTCGCCGTGGGTGGCGCTCGGGCCGGTCCGGTGTGTCCCGGACCGGCCCGAGCCGTGCCCAGGGGCGATCAGTGCCGGGCCACGTAGACGGTGTTCGCGGCCTCCCTGTGCTGCAGCGGGTTGGGGAAGCGGACGACGTGCGCCACCGAGGTCGGGAACACCTCGGTCAGCACCCGCTGGAACGCCGAGTCGGGCGGGTCGTTGGACCAGAGCGCGAAGACGCCGTCCGGGTGCAGCAGCGCGGCGAGCCGACGCAGCCCGTCCACCGTGTAGAAGGCGGCGTGGCTGGGGTGCAGCACCTGACGGGGCGAGTGGTCCACGTCGAGCAGCACCGCGTGGAACCGCCGGCCCGGCGACTCCGGGTCGAGGCCGGCGCCGCTGGCGACCGCCGCGAAGAAGTCGGCCCGCACCAACCGGGTACGCGGGTCGGCGGCCAGCCCGGCGGTGAACGGCAGCAGGTCGCGCCGGTGCCAGTCGATCACCTCCTCGATGGCCTCGACCACCAGCAACGAGCGGACCCGGGGATCCTCCAGCGCGGTCCGCGCGGTGTAGCCGAGCCCGAGACCGCCCACCACCACGTCCAGGGCGTCCCCGGTCAGCGGCGCCAGCCCGAGCCGGGCGAGTTCGATCTCCGCGACCGGGAAGAGGCTGGACATCAGGAACTCGTCGTCGAGTTTCACCTCGTACACGTCGACGTCGAGCGCGGGGTCGCGGCGCCGGCGCAGGCTGATCTCGCCGATCGGGGTCTCCCGCCAGGCCAGTTCTTCGAATCGAGCCCTCACCGCGGTGGTCCTCTCCGCCGGTCCGTGACCGGATGTTACCGGCCCGTCGGCGCGTGGCCGGGCCATCCGCCGTGCGCAGCCCTTTTTCGTCGCGGCGGGCATCGCCCGCGCCACGCCGGGTACGCCCGCGACGACTCCAGCTCGGCTGGCGGCCACAATTCGGCCTCCGCGCCGCTGGGCGGCGCTCCGGGCCGGACGAAGGCCGGTCTGACGCCGCGGAACGGCCTGGAGCCGTCGCCGGTCGAGGACGGCGGGAGGGGCGAGTACGTCGGCGGAAGGAGCGGAGCGTGGCGGAGATGCTGGCCGGGCGGCTGCACGTGGCCGAGCGGGCGTTGCGGATGGAGACGGTGCCGGTGCCCGAGCCGGGATGCGGGCAGGTCCGGATCCGGGTCGCCGCCGCCGGGGTGTGCCTGTCCGACGTGCACCTGATCGACGGCATGCTGACCCCGCTCTACCTGGCCGGCGACGTGGTGACCCTCGGGCACGAGGTCGCTGGGACCGTGGACGCGCTCGGCGACGGGGTGCGGGGCTGGCAGCCGGGCCAGCGGGTGCTGCTCCAGGCGGGGGAGCGGGACCGGTTCGGCCTCGTGCTCACCCGCGGCGTCGACTACGACGGCGGCTGGGCCGAGTACGCCCTGGCCCGCGAGGACACCCTGGTCCCCGTCCCGGATCTGCTCCCGTTCGAGCAGGCCTGCATCATCCCGGACGCGGTCGCCACGCCGTGGGCGGCGGTGACCGACACCGCGCGGGTCCGGCCGGCGGAGGCGGTCGCGGTGTGGGGCGTCGGTGGCCTCGGCGCGCACGCGGTGCAGTTGCTGCTGCTGGTCGGCGCGGCCCCGGTGATCGCCGTGGACCCGCTGCCGGCGGCCCGGGACCGGGCGATCGCCCTGGGCGCGGACGTGGCCCTCGACCCGAGGGACGACGGGTTCAAGGACGCCGTGCTGGAGCTGGCCGGCACGCGGGGGCTCGACGTCGCGTTCGACTTCGCCGGCGTGCCCGCGGCCCGTGAGCAGGCCATGACCGTGCTCGGCCGGCACGGCCGGCTGGTGCTCGCCGGGATCGCCAACCAGCCGATCAGCATCCCGTCGGACAGCCGGTTCACCTACAACCGGCAGGCGGTGCTCGGCCACTACGGCTCGGCGGACGAGCACGTCGGGCAGCTGGTGACGCTCACCGGGCTGGGCCGGCTCGACCTGTCCGCGTCGGTCAGCGACGTGCTGGCGCTGGCCGACGCGCCGGAGGCGGTGCGCCGGGTGCGGGACAAGCAGGGCAACCCGATCCGGCTGATCCTGCGCCCGTGACGGTGCGGGATCGGGCTCGACACCCGGACACCGCTGGGCGGGCATGCCCAAGCTGACCGGCGCGGCCGGCGGGGCGGATCAGGTGGCGGGGCGGGTCGCGACGACGACCGTGTCGAGGGCGTCGACACTCCCGCCGCCGGTGGTGGGCACCGGGCGGCGGGCGGTCTCGGCCCGCCGGATGCGCAGCCCGGCGAGCCCGTCGACCACAGCCTCCGGGGTGAGCAGGATGTTCGGGTCCTGCGGGCCGCCGGTGCCCCCGGTGAGGTTGGCGAGGTCGTGGCCGACGACGACCAGGGCGCCGCCGGGGCGCAACGCCCGCCGGGCCGAGTCGAGCACCGTGGCCAGGTCCTCGGCGGGCAGGTGCAGGTAGCTGATCAGGACCAGGTCGTAGCTGCCGGGCGCCGGCCGGTACGTGGTGACGTCCGCGACCCGCCACTCGACCGGTACGCCCCGCCGGGCGGCAAGCTCGCGGCCCCGCTCGACGGCCACCGGCGAGAAGTCCACCGCGGTGACCCGCCAGCCGTTGCCGGCCAGCCACACCGCGTTGCGTCCCTCGCCGGCCGCCAGGTCCAGTGCGCTGCCCGGGGTGAGCCCGCCGACCGCCTCGACGACGAAGCGGTTCGGCTCAGCGCTCCACACCAGACCCGGCGTGCTGGCGTACCGGGCGTCCCATTCGCTGCTGTCCACCGCGCTTCTCCCTCCGGCGGCGTCGCCCCGCCGCCACGGTGACGGTACCCGCCAGTGCCAGCGCTCCCACGCCGGCAAACGCCCGTCCCATGACGGGCGGCAACTGCTGGGCGCACGCCGGCCGGGCTCGGCCGGACCGGACCGGGGCGGCTCCGGTGCCACGCAGGGTCCACGGGACATCGACGGAGCGCTTATCCTGTGCCCCGATGATCCTCCTCGGAAGGGACGCGATGCCGTCGCGGCAGGACCAGCTCCACTCGTACCAGTTCACCGTCCAGCGGGCGGTCGCCGCGCTGGTGATGCGGGAGACCGACCCCGGCCAGTCGCCGTTCCGGCGGCTGGCCGGCGCGGGCCTGGCCAGTGTGCTCGTCGCCGTGATCGCGCTCGGCGGCGTCGCCCTGTACGGCCTCTTCGCCGGCGGCGGCAGCTCCTGACGCGACCCCGACGCGCTGATCGTCGAGAAGGAGTCCGGCGCGCGGTTCGTCTACCGCGAGGACAAACTCCACCCGGTGCTCAACTACGCCTCCGCCCTGCTGATCATCGGGGCGGAGCATCCGAAGACCGTCCTGGTCTCCCGCCGCTCGATCGACGGCGTGCCACGCGGCCTGCCCCTCGGCATCGCCGATACCGGATTCCCTGCCGTCGTCCGGTCGACGACACCAAGGCGGGGCGGACCGAGGTCCGCTCGGCGCTGCTGATCGGGCGGGAAGCCGGCGGCGGACGGTCGCCCGGTGAGCAGGCGTTGCTGCTACGGCATCCGGACGGCAGCGTCTCTGATCAGCTTAGCGATCCTGAGTTAGATTGTGTTTACGGGATCGTTTGCCACCGTGGTGGGGTTGCGTGGGCGTGGAGATGGAATCCTGCGCCCAACGCGGCTCCTCGT
>NZ_JBLROA010000077.1:0-25814 GCF_047921505.1 Micromonospora sp. SL1-18
TGGTCGTCGGCAGTCCGGCATGACGGGCGGGACCGGGGTGGTGAGGGCTGGGCACCACCAGATGTACCCGCGTGGACCGCGCCCGAGCCCTCCGGGCGGGCGGCGGCCGACGACCCGGACGGCGACTACTGGTCGGAGTTGCGCGCCGGCAACCGCTGGGCCTCGGTCCGCGACGACGAACGCGGCCGGGAGATCCAGGTCGGCGAGCGGCGTGCCGCGGTGCACGCAGCCGGGGCGGGCACCGAGTACCGGGTCGAGGACCACTGGGCATCCGTTCGCGAGCCACGCCGTGACCATGGTGCGCCTATGACGGGGGCCGGCAGCGCCGGCCGGGCGGAGGCGAGCCGGCCGGCGCTGCCGGCGGGCGGGGTGCCGGTGCCGGACGAGTGGCACCCACCGACGCAGCGCAGCGGCCAGCCGGAAGGGCGCCGGGTCGAGCCCGAGCCGGCCCGCTACGGCGACGGGCCATACGGCCACCCGCCGCGCGGCGACGTGTCTCGGGCCGCCGACCGCTGGCGCTGATCCCGGAACTTGATCGACCCGCCGCGCCGCATGTCGCGTCGTCCGCGGTGGCTGTTGCCGCCGCCTGCCGCTGGTCCGGTGCCGGTCACCACCGGGCCGGCGGGCGCTACTTGTCGATGTCGCCGACCACGAAGAACATCGAGCCGAGGATGGCGATCAGGTCCGGCACCAGGCAGCCGGGCAGCAGCGTGGCCAGGGCCTGCACGTTCGCGTACGACGCGGTACGCAGCTTGAGCCGCCACGGGGTCTTCTCACCCCGGGAGACCAGGTAGTAGCCGTTGATGCCGAGCGGGTTCTCGGTCCACGCGTAGGTGTGCCCCTCGGGGGCCTTGACCACCTTGGGCAGCCGGGTGTTCACCGGCCCGGTGAGCCGGTCCACCCGGTCCAGGCACTGCTCGGCGAGGTCGAGCGAGACGTACGCCTGGTCGAGCAGCACCTCGAAGCGGGCGTGGCAGTCCCCGCTGGTCTTCGTCACCACCGGCACGTCGAGTTGGTCGTACGCCAGGTAGGGCTCGTCCCGGCGCAGGTCCAGGTCCAGCCCGGAGGCCCGCGCCACCGGCCCGGACGCGCCGAACGCGGCAGCGTCGGCCGCCGACAGGACGCCCACCCCGACCGTACGGGCCAGGAAGATCTCGTTGCGCCGGATCAGGTTGTCCAGGTCGGGCATCCGCCGGCGCACCTCGCCGATGGCCGCCCGGGCCCGCCCGGTCCAGCCGGCCGGCACCTCCTCCTTGAGCCCGCCGACCCGGTTGAACATGTAGTGGATCCGGCCGCCGGAGACCTCCTCCAGCACCGCCTGGAGGGTCTCCCGCTCGCGGAAGGCGTAGAACACCGGCGTGATCGCGCCGATCTCCAGCGGGTACGAGCCGAGGAACATCAGGTGGTTGAGCACCCGGTTCAGCTCGGCCAGCGCCATCCGCAGCCAGACCGCGCGCTCGGGCACCTCCATGCCCATCAGCCGCTCCACGGCGAGCACCACGCCCAGCTCGTTGGCGAACGCGGAGAGCCAGTCGTGCCGGTTGGCCAGCACGATGATCTGCCGGTAGTCGCGTACCTCGAAGAGCTTCTCCGCGCCCCGGTGCATGTAGCCGACGATCGGTTCCGCCGAGACCACCCGCTCGCCGTCGAGCACCAGCCGCAGCCGCAGGACACCGTGCGTGGACGGGTGCTGCGGGCCGATGTTCAGCACCATGTCGGTGCCGAGCTGCTCCCCGCCGGCGCCGGTGCCGACGGTCAGCTCGCGGAGGTCGCCGGCATCCGTGGTCATGCCCGTCATCGTGCCATGAAGGGATCGAGGGCGACGTCGACCGGTTGGAGCAGCCACGAGTGCCCGCCGAGGCCGGCCGGGTCGGTCAGCTCGGCCACCGCCGACGCGGCGGCGAGCGCCCGCACGTACCCGGCGGGGTCCCGGGAGGCCAGGCTCAGCGGCGGTCGTCCGCCGTCGGCCCCGAGCGCCCGCAGCGCCTCCCGCTGCGAGACCAGGGTGTACGCACACCGGGCGACCCGCTCACCGGCAGAGGCGACCGAGTCCATGGCGACGTGCGCGGTGACGTCAGCCGATCCGTCCGGCACCGGCGGCACCTGCCGCCCGCCCCGGTACCCGGTCAACGTCCCGCCCACCGGCCGCTCGCCCCTCAAATGCCCGTAGTCGACAGCCAACGCCAGCCCTATCTCGAGGTGCCTGACGGCCTCGGCCCACGCCTCATCACGGGTCCTGCCGATCTCGGCCCGCACCCCCACCCGGGCGGAGATCGGCCACCAGCGGGTCAGCCAGTCGGCGTCGGCGACGTCGACCAGGTCACCTACCGACTCCTCGCCAGTCTTCGGGTCGACCAGCAGGTAGTGCCAGCCCTCATCGGTGTGTACGGCCAGGTCCAGCGGGACGTTGTCCAGCCACTCGGTCGCCACGAGTAGACCGGTGATCCCGTCAGGAATCTCGTCCAGCCAGTCGATCTTGGTTGGGAGGTCCTCGGGGCGGGGTGCTTTTTCGACGGCGGTGAGGCGTACCCGGTCGGCGAGCGGAAGGGGCTCCCCGGAAACCCCAGCGAGCAGCGCCCGAAGCAACTCGCCTTGACCCGCACCCACGTCCACCACGTCCAGACGAGGCGGATGACCCAGCGCGCGATCGAGAGAAAGGAGCAGGCGCAACAGGCAGGACGAGAAAACGGGGGAGGCGTGCACGCTGGTGCGGAAGTGGGTGGCCGGTCCGGTGCCGGAGACGAAGAAGCCGCCCGGCCCGTAGAGCGCCCGCTCCATCGCCTCCCGCCACGGCAGCGACTGCTCGGGGAAGGTCACCTGCTGACGGTACGCCGGGCCGCACGATGCCCAGAATTCCGCGTTCTACACCCTCCGTGAAGGTTTTCACACATGCTTGTTCAGCTTCCCTGACCCCGGCGCATACTTGCGATCGACCGGTACCCCCTTCGAGGACTGGATCGATTGTCATGAGCGCACCGCTGCGCCCGCGTCCGGCTGCCCCGCCCGGGGTCGCCGTACCGTCGGGTGGCGCCTCGAACGGCGCCCCGTTCGCGTTCCCCCGTGCCCTCACCGTCGGCGTGCTCGGCGCCGGCCGGGTCGGTGCCGTGCTCGGCGCGGCCCTCGCCGCCGCCGGCCACCGGGTGGTCGCCGCCACCGGCCGCTCCGGTGCCGCGCAGGCCCGGCTGGCGTTGCTGCTGCCGGAGACCCCGAAACGTTCCGCGGCCGCGGTCGCCCGCGCCGCCACCGACCTGTTGGTCGTGGCGGTCCCCGACGACGCCCTGGCCGGCGTGGTAGCCGGGCTGGCCGAGGCCGGCGCGCTGCGCCCCGGGCAGGTGGTCGCGCACACCTCCGGCGCGCACGGGCTGGCCGTCCTCGCCCCGGCCGCCGCCGTCGGCGCCCGGCCGCTCGCGCTGCACCCGGCGATGACCTTTACCGGTACGCCGGACGATCTCTCCCGCCTCGCCGGCATCTCGTACGGGGTGACCGCGCCGCTGGAGCTGCGCCCGTTCGCTGCCCGGCTGGTCGCCGACCTCGGCGGCGTGCCGGAGTGGGTGGCGGAGGACGATCGCCCGCTCTACCACGCGGCGCTGGCGCACGGCGCGAACCACCTGGTGACCCTGGTCAACGAGGCGGCCGACCGGCTGCGCGACGCCGGGGTGGACCGGCCGGAGAAGGTACTCGCCCCGCTGCTGCGGGCCGCCCTGGAGAACGCCCTGCGGCTCGGCGACGACGCTCTCACCGGCCCGGTCTCTCGGGGCGACGCGGGCACCGTACGCCGGCACCTGGAGCGGCTGGCGGCGACCGCACCGGAATCCGTGGCCCCCTACCTGGCGTTGGCCCGGCGCACGGCGGACCGCGCCATCGCGGCCGGCCGGCTGCGCCCGGCGGACGCGGAGTCGCTGCTGGGCGTGCTGAGCGGGATCGAGGTGGCGGCGTGAGCGGGAGGAGTGAGCCGGGTTTGCGAGCCCCGCAGTCGCGAACTGAGGTGGACGCGTGACCCAGTTGGTGCACACGCGTAAGGAGTTGGCGGCGGCGCGGGACGGCCTGACCGGCACCGTCGGCGTGGTGATGACCATGGGCGCGCTGCACGCCGGGCACGAGACGCTGCTGCGGGCCGCCCGGGAGCGGGCCGACCAGGTGATCGTGACGATCTTCGTGAACCCGCTCCAGTTCGGCCCGAACGAGGACTTCGACCGCTACCCGCGCACTCTTGACGCCGACCTGGAGATCTGTCGGCGGGCCGGCGTGGACGTGGTCTTCGCTCCCTCGGTGGCCGGCATGTACCCGGGCGGCCAGCCGACGGTCCGGGTCAACCCGGGCCCGCTCGGCGAGGACCTGGAGGGGCTGAGCCGCCCCGGCTTCTTCCACGGGGTGCTCACCGTGGTCCTGAAGCTGCTCCAGCTCACCCGCCCCGACCTGGCCTTCTTCGGCGAGAAGGACTACCAGCAGCTCACCCTGGTCCGGCGGATGGTCCGCGATCTGGACGTGCCGACCGAGATCGTCGGCGTGCCGACCGTACGCGAGCGGGACGGCCTGGCCCTGTCCAGCCGTAACCGCTACCTGTCGCCGGAGGAGCGGGCGGCGGCGCTCAGCCTGTCCGCCGCGCTGCGGGCCGGCGTCGCGGCCGCCGAACAGGGCGCGGACCCGGGCGGGGTGCTGGCCGCCGCTCATCGCGGCTTCGACTCCGGTATGCCGGGTGCCCGCCTCGACTACCTGGTGCTCACCGACACCGACCTGGAGCCGGGGCCGGTCGCCGGCCCGGCGCGGCTGCTGATCGCGGCCTGGGTCGGCAGCACCCGCCTGATCGACAACGCGGCGATCCCGCTCGCCCCGCGTTCCTGACTCGTGCGAGAAAGGCATCTGATGCTCCGGACCATGCTCAAGTCGAAGATCCACCGGGCCACGGTGACCCAGGCCGACCTGCACTACGTCGGCTCGGTGACCGTGGACGAGGACCTGCTCGACGCGGCCGACCTGCTCCCCGGCGAGCAGGTGGCGATCGTGGACATCACCAACGGGGCCCGGCTGGAGACGTACGTGATCCCGGGGCGGCGGGGCAGCGGCGTGATCGGCATCAACGGCGCCGCCGCGCATCTGGTGCACCCCGGTGACTTGGTCATCCTCATCTCGTACGGGCAGATGGACGACACCGAGGCCCGCACGTACCAGCCCCGCGTGGTCCACGTCGACGCGGACAACAAGGTGGTCGACCTGACCACCGATCCCAGCACCGCCGCCGCCGGTACCGCTGGTGATCCCGTGCCCAACCCCCTCGCCGCCGCCCTGAACTGATCTCGGCCGGTCAGCACGGTCTGTCACCGTAAGGTCATTTCCGGCTACCCTGTCCGCACCGTCGGGTTGACGGTCGTCGGCTGGGGGAGGCCGCGATGCGCCGTGCGATGACGACCCTGGTCGCCGCGTTGGTCGCGGGGGCCGTCCTGGCGGGCTGCGCCGCCACCGACAGGCTGGACGGGGACCTCACCGACGGCTGGGGTGCGCTGCCGGCGGCCAGCGCCTTCACCCCGGCGTCCGAGGTCTGCCAGGTCGCCGACTTCACCCCGTCGGTCGCCCTTGACGGGTACGACCCGGTGGGCTGCGACCTGCCGCACCGGGTAGAGACGGTGCACGTGGGGGCCTTCACCGTCGACCGGCCCACCCCGCCGGCCCTCGGCTCCGCCGAGCTGCGTACGGCGTTCGCGGACTGCGACACCCGGGCCAACGGGTACGTCGGCGACAACTGGCGGGCCGGGCGACTGCGGCTGGCCGTGGCGCTGCCCACCGGGCTCGGCTGGGCGGCCGGCTCCCGTTGGTACCGCTGCGACCTGACCGAGCTGACCACGGTCGAGGCGGCGGCGCAGGTGGTGACCCGCACGGGGAGCCTGCGAGACGCGCTCAAGGGCCCGTCCTCGCTGCGGCTGGGCTGTCAGCGCACCGGCGGCGATGCCCGGGTGCAGACCCTCACCCCGGTGGACTGCCGCACACCGCACGACGCCGAGTTTGTCGGGGTGTGGCCGGCGCCGGACCGCCCGTACCCGACGAGGGACGCCGACTGGGCCCCGCTCTACGCCGGCTGCAACACCGTCCTGGCGAGGTACGTCGGCGTACCCGACGACGCGATCGTGCGTTTCCGCAGCGGTGTGGTGGTCCGCCCGCCCGACTCCGGCCGGTGGGCCGTTGGCGACCGGGGCGTCCGCTGCTACCTCTGGCTCAGTGACCGCATGGTGGCCTCCTCGCTCAACGGTGCCGGGCCGGCCGGCCTGCCGGTGCGGACGAAGTAGCCGGAACCACTCGTCCCGCCCCCGTCGCCCGGGATGAAGGGGCCTTCGGGTTGACTGTGTTCATGGACCTTCCGACCCTCGACCTGCCGGCCCTGCCCAGGCTGCTCGCCGCGCCCGCACCCGGCTGGGTGGAGACCACCGACGTGATCGTCGTCGGCACCGGGGTCGCCGGCCTGACCGCCGCGCTGCACCTGCGCGAGGCGGGACTGCACGTCACCGTGGTCACCAAGGTCAACATGGACGAGGGCTCGACCCGCTGGGCGCAGGGCGGCATCGCCGCCGTGCTCGACCCGGCCGACACCCCGGCGGCGCACGCGTACGACACCGAGGTCGCCGGCGTCGGCCTGTGCGACCCGGCGGCGGTCCGGGTGCTGGTGGAGGAGGGCCCGACCCGACTGCGCGAGCTGATCCGGATCGGGGCGGAGTTCGACCGCAACCCGGACGGCTCGCTGATGCTCACCCGGGAGGGCGGCCACCGGGCGGACCGGATCGTGCACGCCGGCGGCGACGCCACCGGGGCGGAGGTGCAACGGGCGCTGCACGCGGCGGTCCATCGCGACCCGTGGATCCGGCTGGTCGAGCATGCCCTGGTGCTGGATCTGCTGCGCGCCCCCGGCGACGGCCCGGACGGGCTCGGCCCGGCCTGCGGGATCACCCTGCACGTGCTCGGCGAGGGCAGCGAGGACGGCGTCGGGGCGATCCTGGCCCGGGCGGTGGTGCTGGCCACCGGCGGCATGGGGCAGATCTTCGCGGCCACCACCAACCCGGCGGTGTCCACCGGCGACGGGGTGGCGCTCGCCATGCGGGCCGGCGCGGCGGTCACCGACGTGGAGTTCGTCCAGTTCCACCCGACCGCGCTGATCGTGCCTGGGGCGGCGGGTGCCACGCGGGCCCAGCAGCCGCTGGTGTCCGAGGCGCTGCGCGGCGAGGGCGCCCACCTGGTCGACGGCGACGGCAAGCGGTTCATGGTCGGCCAGCACGAGCTGGCCGAGCTGGCCCCCCGGGACGTGGTCGCCAAGGGCATCCACCGGGTGCTGCTCGCCACCGGGCGACAACTCCAGCTCGGCGCGTCTGACGCCGCGCCGCGACCTGGAGCCGTCGCCGCGGACCACGTCTGGCTGGACGCCCGCCACCTCGGTGGCGACTTCCTGGCCCGGCGCTTCCCGACCATCGTCGCGTCCTGCCTGGCCATCGGCGTGGACCCGGCCGCCGACCTGATCCCGGTCGCCCCGGCCGCCCACTACGCCTCGGGTGGGGTCCGCACGGACCTGCACGGCCGCACCTCCATCCCCGGCCTGTACGCCTGCGGCGAGGTCGCCTGCACAGGGGTGCACGGTGCCAACCGGCTGGCCAGCAACTCGCTGCTGGAGGGGCTGGTCTTCTCCCGCCGGATCGCCGAGGACATCGCTGCCGGGCTGCCCGAGCAGGCGAAGCCGGCCGAGACCGGGGCCTGGGTAGGCGGCCAGGGCTGGGTGCTGCCGGCCGAGACCACCTCGGCGCTGCAACGGGCGATGACCCGGGGCGCGGGGGTGCTCCGCTCGGCGCAGAGCCTGGCCGCGACCGCTGCCGCCCTCACCGAGCTGGGCCAGGGCCGGGGCACCCCGCGTACCGCCGACTGGGAGGCGACGAACCTGATCACCGTGGCGTCGGCGCTGGTCGCCGCCGCGTACACCCGCCGGGAGACCCGGGGCTGCCACTGGCGGGAGGACTTCCCGACGGCCGACGACCGGTGGCTGGGCCATCTCGTCGCGGGCGTCGGGACCGAGGGACGGTTGACCGAGCGCTGGGAGGAAAACCAGTGAGCGCGAAGGAGGCACTGTGAGGGAGTCGACGGAGCGGGCGCTGCGGGCCGGTGGCCTGGACCCGCAGCGGGTACGGCGGGTGATCGTCGACGCGCTCACCGAGGACCTGGGCCCGGACTTCCTCGACGTCACCAGCGTCGCCACCATCCCCGTGGGGCAGAACGACACCGGTGACCTGGTCGCCCGCGCCGACGGCGTGGTGGCCGGGCTGCCCGTGGCGGCGGCGGTGTTCGAGCTGGTGGGCGAGGTGACCGGGGCGGACCGTACGGTCGAGGTGTCGCTGGTGGCCCACGACGGGCAGCGGGTGGCGCGCGGCGACGTGCTGGCCACGGTGACCGGCCCGACCCGGCTGCTGCTCACCGCCGAGCGGACCGCGCTCAACCTGCTCTGCCGGATGTCCGGGGTGGCCACCCACACCCGGGCCTGGGCCGACGCTCTGGCCGGCACGAAGGCGATGGTGCTCGACACCCGCAAGACCACGCCCGGCCTGCGGGCCCTGGAGAAGTACGCGGTTCGCGCCGGCGGCGGCACCAACAAGCGGATGGGCCTGCACGACGTCGCGATGATCAAGGACAACCACAAGGTCGCCGCGGGCGGGATCGCCGCCGCCTACCGCCGGGTTCGGGAGGAGTTCCCGGACGTGCCGGTGCAGGTGGAGGTGGACACGCTGGCCGAGGCGGTGGAGGCGGTCGGGGCCGGCGCCGACTTCCTGCTGCTGGACAACATGTCCCCGGCGCAGCTGCGCGAGGTGGTCGCGGCGGTGGGCGACCGGGCCGAGCTGGAGGCCACCGGCGGGCTGACCCTGCCGGTGGCGGCCGAGTACGGCGCGACCGGCGTCGACTTCCTCTCGGTGGGCGCGCTGACCCACTCCTCGCCGATCCTGGACATCGCCCTGGATCTGCGCGAGGAATGAGCTGAGCTGGTCTTCGTTCGCGGCTGCGGGGGCTCGCAAACCCGGTTCACTCCTCGCGCTCACCCGGCGCGACCGCCGTCTAGGCTGCCAGGGTGCTGCTCTGCATCGACATCGGAAACACCAACACCGTGCTGGCGACCTTCGAGGGCGACAAGCTGGTGCACTCCTGGCGGATCAAGACCGACGCCCGTTCCACTGCGGACGAGCTGGGTCTGATGTTCCGGGGGCTGCTGGCCGGTGACGCTGTGGAGATCACCGGGGTGGCCGCGTGCTCGACGGTGCCGGCCGCGCTGCGCTCGCTGCGCACCATGCTGGCCCGCTACTACGCGGACCTGCCCAGCGTGATCGTCGAGCCCGGCGTACGTACCGGGGTGCAGCTCGCCATCGACAACCCGAAGGAGGTCGGCTCCGACCGGGTGGTCAACACCCTGGCCGCGTACACCCTCTACGGCGGGCCGTCGATCGTGGTGGACTTCGGCACCACCACCAACTTCGACGTGATCAGCGACCGGGGCGAGTTTCTCGGCGGCGCGTTCGCGCCGGGCATCGAGATCTCCTTCGACGCGCTCGCCGCCCGCGCGGCCCAGCTGCGCAAGGTGGAGGCCACGAAGCCCCGCGCGGTGATCGGCAAGAACACCGTGGAGTGCCTGCAGGCCGGGCTCTACTTCGGCTTCGCGGGCCAGGTGGACCGCATCGTCGAGCGGATGACCGAGGAGTTGGGCGAGGTGAAGGCGGTGATCGCCACCGGTGGCCTGGCCGCCCTGGTACTCAACGAGTGCCGCACGATCACCCACCACGAACCGATGATCACCCTCATCGGCCTGCGCATGGTCTACGACCGCAACGTCTGAGGTGTAAGGAAGGGCCCCTTGTTAACGCCTCCGGTCGAGCAGGGGCCCCCTCTTAACATCGTGCTCAGCGGCGGCGGGAGCGGAAGACGAACGTCCGGTAGGGCAGCTCGACGGTCTCCCGGCCGGCCAGGTCGGGGTGGGTGGCGAAGAGTTCCCGCAGCTCCCGGTCGACCCGCTCCTGCTCGTCGGGGGACGCGGTCAGCCAGTACGAGCGGGTGTGCAGCATGCTGACCACCTCGTCCGGCGTGAGCGTGGTCGAATGGGCGAATTCACCCAGCTCGACCGGCTCGAACGCCGGGCCGAAGTCGCCGTATTTCTCGGTCACGTCGCCGGCGTTGTCACCGAGTTGGGCTATCCGGCCCAGTTCCGCCACCCAGGCCATCCGCTCGTCACGGACGTTCCAGATCGGGGCGAAGGTGCCGCCGGAGCGCAGCACCCGGGCGATCTCGGCGTGCGCCGGTTCCCGGTCGAACCAGTGGTAGGCCTGCCCCACCAGCACCGCGTCCGCCGAGCCGTCCGGTAGCGGGATCGCCTCGGCGCTGCCGGCCAGCGCCGTCGTGCCCGGCGTGGTGGCCGCCAGCTGAGCCCGCATCCCCGGATCCGGCTCCACGGGTACGACTTGCGACAACTCCAGCTCGGCTGGCGGCCATAATTCGGCCTCCGCGCCGCTAGGCGGCGCTCCGGACCGAATGAAGGCCGGTCTGGCGCCGCGCCGCGACCTGGAGCCGTCGTGGTGTCCGAGCGCGAGCACACCCCGGGTGAGGATGCCGGTGCCTGCGCCGAGGTCCACCACCCGGGCAGGCGTCGCCAGGCCGTCGAGCGCCCAGCGCAGCGCCTCCTCCGGATACCGGGGCCGGAACCGGTCGTACTCGGCGGCGGCGGCGCCGAAGGAGAGCGCCTGAGTGGGGTCGGTCATGGCCGGCAGGTTATCCCGTACCGGCCCGCTGGCGGCTTGAGTACGCTCATGGGCTGACCCGCCGATATTCCCAAGGCCTGAGGAAGCGTGCCGTGACCGAGCAGAACGTCCTGCCAGTAGACCCCGCCGACGACCTTCCCGAGCAGATGAAGGTCCGCCGGGAGAAGCGGGACCGGATGCTCGCCGACGGCGTCGAGCCGTACCCGGTCGGCTACCCCCGGACCAGCACGCTCGCCCGGATCCGCGAGCAGTACGCCGAGCTGCCCATCGACACCGCCACCGGCGATCGGGTCTCGGTCACCGGCCGGGTGATCTTCGTACGCAACACCGGCAAGCTCTGCTTCGCGATGCTGCGGGACGGCGACGGCGCCGAGCTTCAGGCGATGTTCTCGCTGGACCGGGTCGGCGCCGAGCGGCTGGAGGACTGGAAGCGCCTGGTCGACCTCGGCGACCACGTCGGCGTCACCGGTGAGGTGATCAGCAGCCGGCGCGGTGAGCTGTCGGTGCTTGTCGACCAGTGGACGGTCACCGCCAAGGCGCTGCGCCCACTGCCGGTGGCGCACAAGCCGCTGAGCGAGGAGGCCCGGGTCCGCCAGCGCTACGTGGACCTGGTGGTCCGCCCGCAGGCGCGGCAGATGGTGCGGACCCGGGCGACCGCGGTGCGCAGCCTCCGTGACACGCTGCACGCGCAGGACTTCATCGAGGTGGAGACCCCGATGCTGCAGTTGCTGCACGGTGGGGCGGCGGCCCGGCCATTCGTGACCCACAGCAATGCACTCGACACTGATCTGTATCTGCGAATCGCGCCGGAACTGTTTCTCAAGCGCGCCGTGGTCGGCGGCGTGGACCGGGTCTTCGAGATCAACCGCAACTTCCGCAATGAGGGCATCGACTCGTCGCACTCGCCCGAGTTCGCGATGCTCGAGACCTACCAGGCGTACGGCGACTACAACACGATGGCCGAGCTGACCCGTAATCTCGTGCAGCAGGCCGCGATCGCGGTCGGCGGATCGACCATGGTCACCCACGCCGACGGCCGCGAGTTCGATCTGGGCGGCGAGTGGCGGTCGGTGACGCTGTTCGGTGTTCTTTCCGAAGCGCTCGGTGAGGAGGTCAGCGTCCGCACCGAAAGGTCCCGCCTGGTCGAGTACGCCGACAAGGTCGGGCTCGCGGTCGACCCGAAGTGGGGCCCGGGCAAGCTGGCCGAGGAGCTTTTCGAGGAACTGGTCGTGCCGTCGCTGCAGGCGCCCACCTTCGTGTGCGACTACCCGGAGGAGACCAGCCCGCTGACCCGGGCACACCGGAGCGAGCCGGGGCTGGCCGAGAAGTGGGACCTCTACGTCCTCGGCTTCGAGCTGGGCACCGCGTACTCCGAGCTGGTCGACCCGGTGGTGCAGCGCGAGCGGCTGGTGGCCCAGGCGCAGCTCGCCGCCCGCGGCGACGACGAGGCGATGCGACTGGACGAGGACTTTCTCCGGGCGATGGAGTACGGAATGCCGCCCGCCGGTGGTATGGGAATGGGAATCGACCGGCTCTTGATGGCGCTGACCGGCCTGGGAATTCGGGAAACCATCCTGTTCCCGTTGGTCCGGCCGGAGTAGCCGGCGTCCGCGGGTCGTTACCGCATCCTATTGACGCGACAAGCATCGTCCGGGTTATTGTGCTCTTGTATTCGCAGGAGCAGCACCCTGCTCGAAAGGAATGTGGGACGTGGCCAAGCAGATCATTCACAAGCTGGTCGATGACCTGGACGGCGGGGACGCTGACGAGACCGTCAAGTTCGCGCTCGATGGCGTGCAGTACGAGATCGACCTGTCGGCGGCGAACGCCGAGAAATTGCGTGACGTATTCGGTACGTACGTCACCCACGGGACCAAGGTCGGCCGCGGCGGGGTGGTCGTCGGTGGCCGGGCCGCGCGTGGCCGGGGCGGCGCGACCGCCGACCGCGAGCAGAACAAGGCCATCCGGGCCTGGGCCAAGAAGGCCGGCAAGGACATCTCCGACCGGGGCCGCATCCCGCAGGAGATCGTCGACGAGTACCACGCGAAGGCCGGTCACTGACCGACCTGATGACCCCAACGGGGCGACACCGACGCCGGGCCGGAGTGTGACTCCGGGCCGGCGTCGCCTTTTCCGCCCCGGCGCGCTGTCTGTCCGGTCCGCGCCGAGGACGCGCACGTGCCGGACGTGCCCGACGTGCCGCGCGTGCCCGGCGCGCCGGACGTGCCGCGCGTGCCCGACGCTCCGCACCTGCCCCGCGAGTGCCCCGCGCGCCGCGCGCCGGACGCGCCGCGCTTGCCTGCCGGGGCGTGCCGGTGAAGCCGGGCCGGCGGCGGGAAGAAAACCACCCCAGGGCAGGTTGTCCACAGGCGGTGGAGACGCTGTCCACAGGTTGTGGATGACGGCGGTGGCACCGATGCCGCCCGCCCTTGAGCCCGGAAGACCTTCCGGAGGCCCCCGACCGGGCTTTTCCACCGACGGTCGAATTTCGCTCTGCGCGTACAGGCAGGGGTACCGGAACACCTCCTGAGCGTGGACGGTTGTCAGAAACGACGTGTGAACGGCAATTCGCGGGGTCGCACGACCTCAGCGGAGTCGGTCCGCGGCGATAGAGTAAGGAGGCACGGACGTTCGTCCCGGACGTCCGCGCACCGGCCCCGCCAAGATCTTGACCATCAAGGCGCACGGCACGTGAGGAGCACGAGGGCATGTTCGAGCGGTTCACCGACCGAGCGCGACGGGTTGTCGTCCTGGCCCAGGAAGAGGCCCGGATGCTCAACCACAACTACATCGGTACGGAGCACATCCTGCTGGGCCTGATCCACGAGGGTGAGGGTGTCGCGGCAAAGGCCCTGGAGAGCCTCGGCATCTCCCTCGAGGGCGTCCGCCAGCAGGTCGAGGAGATCATCGGCCAGGGCCAGCAGGCGCCGAGCGGGCACATCCCGTTCACGCCGCGGGCCAAGAAGGTGCTGGAGCTGTCGCTCCGCGAGGCGCTGCAGCTCGGCCACAACTACATCGGCACGGAGCACATCCTGCTCGGCCTGATCCGCGAGGGCGAGGGCGTGGCCGCCCAGGTGCTGGTCAAGCTCGGCGCCGACCTCAACCGGGTCCGCCAGCAGGTGATCCAGCTGCTCTCCGGTTACCAGGGCAAGGAGCCGGCCGCGGCGGGCACCGCGCCGGGCGAGGCCGCGCCGTCGACCAGCCTCGTGCTGGACCAGTTCGGCCGCAACCTGACCCAGGCCGCCCGCGAGGGCAAGCTCGACCCGGTCATCGGGCGCGAGAAGGAAATCGAGCGGGTCATGCAGGTGCTCTCCCGCCGTACCAAGAACAACCCGGTCCTGATCGGTGAGCCCGGCGTCGGTAAGACCGCCGTGGTGGAGGGGCTGTCCCAGAAGATCATCAAGGGCGAGGTGCCCGAGACGCTGAAGGACAAGCAGCTCTACACCCTCGACCTCGGTGCCCTGGTGGCCGGCTCGCGCTACCGCGGTGACTTCGAGGAGCGCCTGAAGAAGGTGCTCAAGGAGATCCGCACCCGCGGCGACATCATCCTGTTCATCGACGAGATCCACACCCTGGTGGGTGCGGGTGCCGCCGAGGGCGCGATCGACGCCGCCAGCATCCTCAAGCCGATGCTGGCCCGTGGCGAGCTGCAGACCATCGGCGCCACCACCCTGGACGAATACCGCAAGCACCTGGAGAAGGACGCCGCTCTCGAGCGCCGCTTCCAGCCGATCCAGGTGGGTGAGCCCTCGCTGGCCCACACCATCGAGATCCTCAAGGGCCTGCGGGACCGCTACGAGGCGCACCACCGGGTGAGCATCACCGACGCAGCTCTCGTTGCTGCCGCAACTCTGGCCGACAGATACATCTCCGACCGCTTCCTGCCGGACAAGGCGATCGACCTGATCGACGAGGCCGGTGCCCGGATGCGGATCCGGCGGATGACCGCGCCGCCAGACCTGCGTGACTTCGACGAGCGCATCGCGCAGGTGCGCCGCGACAAGGAGTCCGCGATCGACGCGCAGGACTTCGAGCGGGCCGCTCAGCTCCGCGACAAGGAGAAGCAGCTGCTCGGCCAGAAGGCCCAGCGGGAGAAGGAATGGAAGGCCGGCGACCTGGACGTCGTCAGCGAGGTCGACGACGAGCAGATCGCTGAGGTGCTCGGCAACTGGACCGGTATCCCGGTCTACAAGCTGACCGAGGAGGAGACCTCGCGCCTGCTGCGCATGGAGGACGAGCTGCACAAGCGCGTCATCGGCCAGGAGGACGCGGTCAAGGCGGTCTCGAAGGCGATCCGGCGTACCCGGGCCGGCCTGAAGGACCCGAAGCGCCCGTCCGGCTCGTTCATCTTCGCCGGCCCGTCCGGTGTCGGTAAGACCGAGCTGTCCAAGGCGCTCGCCGAGTTCCTCTTCGGCAGCGAGGACGCCCTCATCCAGCTGGACATGTCCGAGTTCCACGACCGGTACACGGTCTCCCGGCTGGTGGGTGCCCCTCCCGGCTACGTCGGCTACGACGAGGGCGGGCAGCTGACCGAGAAGGTGCGCCGTCGGCCGTTCTCGGTGGTCCTCTTCGACGAGATCGAGAAGGCCCACCCGGACGTGTTCAACACGCTCCTTCAGATCCTGGAGGACGGGCGGCTCACCGACGGCCAGGGCCGGATCGTGGACTTCAAGAACACGGTCATCATCCTGACCACCAACCTCGGTACGCGGGACGTCGCCAAGGCGGTGTCGATGGGCTTCCAGGCCTCTGAGGACTCCGAGTCCAACTACGACCGGATGAAGCAGAAGGTCAACGACGAGCTCAAGCAGCACTTCCGGCCCGAGTTCCTGAACCGGATCGACGACACCATCGTCTTCCACCAGCTGCGTGAGCTGGAGATCCTGTCGATCGTGGACATCATGATCCAGCGGATCGAGACCCAGCTGAGGAACAAGGACATGGGCCTGGAGCTGACCGACAACGCCAAGAAGTACCTGGCGAAGAAGGGCTTCGACCCGGTGCTGGGCGCGCGGCCGCTGCGTCGCACGATCCAGCGCGACATCGAGGACAACCTCTCCGAGCGGATCCTCTTCAACGAGCTGACCCCGGGTCAGATCGTGGTGGTGGACTGCGAGGGCGACCCGAGCAACATCGACAAGTCCAAGCTCGTCTTCCGGGGTGCCGAGCGGCCGGTGGCCGTGCCGGACGCCGTCCCGGCGGACCTCGGTGGCACCGCCACCGCAGGTGCGGACGAGTAAGCGACATCGGGCAGGGCGACGGCCCCGGCAGGCGAGAGCCGCCGGGGCCGTCGCCTTTCCCTGTCTCCGGCCCGCGCTGCTCGACTCGTTGTGCGGCAAGGTGCCGCTTCGGTGGCGTCGGACACCGCCGGTTGCCGTAACCCGAGTGGATGCCCGCCGGGTCAGGCGTGGGGGAGCGGGACCGGGGGGCCGTCGCCGATCAGGCGGAAGGACTCCTCGCCGACCGGCTCCACCAGGCCGTCCGTGACCAGCCCGGCCAGGGCCCGGGCGCGTTGCACGTCGTCGTGCCAGACCTGGTCCAGCCGCTGGTGCGGCACCGGGCCGGTTGCCTCACGCAGCACCGCGAGCAGCAGGCCGCGTACCTGGCGATCGGTGCCGGCGTACCGCTGGGGGCGGCGGGTCGGGCCTGCCGGGGACTCCTGGCCGGACGCTCGCCAGGCGCAGACGGACTCGACCGGGCACATCGCGCAGCGGGGCGAGCGGGCGGTGCAGATCACCGCGCCGAGTTCCATGAAGGCGGCGCTGGCCAGGGCGGCCGCGGCGGGCTCGGCCGGCAGCAGCTCCTCGGTGGCGACCAGGTCGGCGGGGCGGGTGGCCGGGCCGGCGTCCGGCTCTCCGGCGATCGCCCGGCACACCACCCGGCGTACGTTGGTGTCGACCACCGGGTGTCGCTGGCCGAACGCGAAGGCCGCCACCGCCCGGGCCGTGTACGTCCCGACGCCCGGCAGCGCCAGCAGCTGGTCCAGCCGGTCCGGCACCTCGCCGCCGTGCCGCTCCACGATCGCCACCGCACAGTCCCGCAGCCGTACCGCCCGGCGGGGATAGCCGAGTCGCCCCCACATCCGGATCGCCTCGGCCGGGGTGTCCTCGGCCAGCGCAAGCGGCACCGGCCACCGGGCCAGCCACGCCTCCCAGGCAGGCAGTACCCGGACCACCGGCGTCTGCTGGAGCATGACCTCGCTGACCAGGATCGCCCACGCGCCCACGCCCGGCTCGCGCCACGGCAGGTTGCGGGCGTTGCGCTCGTACCAGCGGCTGACCAGGGTGGCGAAGGTGGGCTCGGACATGGCGCTGCCGATCATGTCACGGCTCGCCTTCCCGCAGGATGGGCGGGCGGGGGTGGGCCCACCCGGCCGCCCGGGGGCGGCGGGGCAGAATGTCCGGATGGACGAGCTCGCGATCACCGTCATCGGCCGGGACCGGCCGGCCATCGTGGCCGACGTCGCCGAGGCGCTCGCGCGGCTCGGCGCGAACCTCACCGACTCCACGATGACCCGGTTGCGGGGGCACTTCGCGATGACCCTGATCTGCGTCGGCCCGGCCGCCGCTGACGTCGAGGCCGCGCTGGCCCCGCTCGCCGCCGACGGCCAGCTGCTGGCCACCGTACGCGCGGTCACCCCCGACGGGCAGACGCCGGCTGCCGGGGAGCCGTACGTGATGGCGGTGCACGGCGCGGACCGGATGGGCATCGTCGCGGCGATGACCCGGGTGCTGGCCGACGCGGGCGGCAACGTGACCGATCTGAGCACCAGGCTGACCGGTTCCCTTTACGTGGTGGTCGCCGAGGTGGAGTTGCCGCCGGGCAGCTCCGACGAGGTGGCCGGTCGGCTTGCCCGTACCGCTGGGGAGCTGGGCGTGGGGGTCAGCCTCCGCCCGGCGGACACGGACCTGCTGTGACCGCGGAGTACGTCGGCCTGGGCGGCTGGACCCCGGCGGCGCTGGGGGTGCCGGGTGAGGTGCGGCCGGTGGTGGCCGCGCCCGACCCGGTGCTCAGCCGGCCCGGGCCGGAGGTCGACCCGACCTCGGACGAGGCGGTCCGTCTCGCCGCCGACCTGGTCGCCACCATGCGGGTCTCGCCGGGCTGCGTGGGCCTCGCCGCGCCGCAGATCGGGGTGAGCGCCCAGGTGTTCGCGGTGGACATCACGGGCCATTCGAAGGCGGTCACCGTGCATGGCACCTTCGTGCTCTGCAACGCTCAGGTGGTCGAGGCGACCCGCTGGAAGGCCGGGCGGGAGGGTTGCATGTCGGTGCCCGACCTGACCGGCGACGTGAAGCGGGCCAGCCGGCTGGTGGTCGAGGGGGTGCTTCCGGGCACCGGCGTGCCGGTGCGGCTGGTGACCGACGGCTTCGAGGCGCGGGCACTCCAGCACGAGATCGACCACTGCGCCGGGCTGCTCTTTCTCGACCGGGTGGCCAACGCGCACGCCGTCTACCAGCGCAAGGTCTACCTCTGATCCAGGCTCGTCGTGGCGTTGCGCGTCGGTCCGAAATCATTCGGTGATCATGAAAGGTCGATTGTGGAGGATTGGTCGGGCGCGGGGGGCCCGTGCCGGCGCGTCGCTTCCCGCGCCGTGCGCCACGCCGCTACGGTGAACGCATCATGCGTCTGACGGTCGGCCCCCTGGCACCCGCCGTGTACTGGCGGCGTCGCGCCGTCGTGCTCGGAGCGGGGCTTCTCTTCCTGATTGTCCTGCTCTATTCCTGCAACCCGCCGAAGCCCAGGAACACCGGCGCCTCCGGCACCGATCCCTCGGGTACGCCGTCCGCCGCCGCGGCCCCGCAGCCGACCGGCTCGGTGCTGACCCCGACGTCCGGCAGCCCGTCCCCGACGCCGGGGGACTCCGGCGACGGCTCGGACGGTGGGCAGGGCACCCCGGACGGCGGGCAGGGCGCTCCGACGGGCGGCGGCAGTGGCAGTGGCAGTGGCACGAACGATGCCCCGGCGGCCGACGATGGGACCTGCACCGACTCGGAGATCCTGCTGACCCCGGTGGCGCTGCCGGCCACCGCGCAGCGGGGCACGGTGGTCACCCTGCGTTTCAAGATCAAGAACGTGTCGGACCGTACCTGCAGCCGCGACGTCGGCTCCGGCCCACAGGAGCTCTACATCAAGGCCGGCGCCGAGAAGGTCTGGTCCTCGGACACCTGCGGCACCGCCAGGGACTCGGACGTACAGTCGTTCACCCCGAACTTCGAGCGTTCCTATGAGCTGGGCTGGAACGGCCGGTACAGCAACCGCTGTGCAGGCGGGCTCGCCGCGGGTGACTTCGTACCCGGTGGCACCTACCAGGTTCTCGCGCGGCTGGACACCAAGATCAGCAAGCCGGTGCAGCTGACCATCACCAACTGACCGGCGAGCGGGCCGGGCGGACGCTCAGACGTACCGCTCCAGGATGGACGCCTCGGCGAGCCGGGACAGCCCCTCACGCACGCCCCGGGCCCGGGCGTCGCCCACCCCCTCGACGGCCTGAAGGTCCTCCACGGTGGCACCGAGCAGCCGCTGGAGGCTGCCGAAGTGCACCACCAGCCGGTCGACCACGGCCGTGGGAAGCCGGGGCACCTTCGCCAGCAGGCGGAAGCCACGCGGGCTCACCGCCGCGTCGAGGGCGTCCGAGGCGGACGGGTAGCCGATCGCCTTGGCCACCGCGACCAGGTCGATCAGCTCGGTGGCGCTGAGCAGGTCCAGCTCGACCAGCGCCTCGTCGAGGGTGCGCGACTTCCGGCCGGCCGGGAGGTAGTCGCGGATGACCAGGGTGCGGTCGGCGTCCACGCCGGCCATCAGCTCGTCGAGCTGGAGGGCGAGCAGCCGGCCGTCGGTGCCCAACTCCACCACGTACCCGGCGATCTCGTCGGCGATCCGGCGGACCATCTCCAGCCGCTGCACCACCGCCACCGCGTCGCGTACGGTGACCAGGTCCTCGATCTCCAGGGCGGACAGGGTGCCGGAGACCTCGTCGAGGCGGAGCTTGTAGCGCTCCAGGGTGGCCAGGGCCTGGTTGGCTCGGGACAGGATCGCCGCCGAGTCGTCCAGCACGTGCCGCTGCCCGTTGACGTAGAGGCTGATGATCCGCATGGACTGGCTGACCGAGATGACGGGGTAGCCGGTCTGCCGGGCCACCCGCTCGGCGGTGCGGTGTCGGGTGCCGGACTCCTCGGTGGGGATGGACGGGTCGGGCATGAGGTGCACGCCCGCCTGCACGATCCGGGTGCCGTCGCTGGAGAGCACCACCGCGCCGTCCATCTTGCACAGCTCGCGAACCCGGGTCGCGGAGAACTCGACGTCCAGCGGGAAGCCGCCCGTGCAGATCGAGTCGACCACCTTGTCGTAGCCGAGGACGATCAGCGCGCCGGTGCGGCCGCGCAGGATCCGCTCCAGCCCGTCACGCAGCGCGGTCCCGGGCGCCATCAGGGCGAGGTTGGCCCGCAGGGGGTCTCCGCCGGCCCCGCCGGCGCTCCCGGTCACGCTCACGTTGACCGGACGGGCGGACGAGCCCACGGCGCCGGTGCGGGCGTGCGGCGTCGCCGCAGCGGGCTTGGTGGCATCGCGGTCGATCGGCACGGGCACAGTCTACGGACTGCCCTGCGGTGGGTGCTCTCGTGGTTACTGTGATGTGCCACGATGTCCGGCTTCTTCGGTCGTCCAGCCGATGCGTCCGCTGTCCGGAACCGCCCGGCCGATCCCGCCGTACGCTCACCGTGCGTCACTCGACAGAAGCGCGGGCGGCAGCCTGGAGCGCCCCGCGGACATCTGTGACCTCGATCACCCGCATGTTTTCCGGCGTCACGCCGCTGCTGCCCGGACCGCAGCCGGACGGCACCAGCGCCAGCCGGAAGCCGAGCCGGGCCGCCTCGGCCAGGCGGCGCGGCACCGCGCCGACCCGGCGTACCTCGCCGGTGAGCCCGACCTCGCCGATCGCCACCAGATGCGGGGCGATGGCCAGGTTGAGGCCGCCGGAGGCGACCGCGAGCGCCACCGCCAGGTCGGCGGCCGGCTCCACCACCCGGATGCCGCCGACCGTGGCGGCGAACACCTCACGGTCGTGCAGGGTCAACCGCTCGGTGCGCCGCTGGAGCACCGCCAGCACCATCGCCAGCCGCGCCCCGTCCAGCCCCGAGACCGTACGCCGCGGCGAGCCGGCGACCGTGGCGCCGATCAGCGCCTGCACCTCGGTCACCAGGGCCCGCCGCCCCTCCATCGCCACGGTGACGCAGGTGCCCGGCACCGGCTCGGCGTAGCGGGTGAGGAAGAGCCCGGACGGGTCGGCCAGGCTGCTGATGCCCCCCTCGTGCATCTCGAAGCAGCCCACCTCGTCGGCCGCGCCGAACCGGTTCTTCACCCCCCGGACCAGGCGCAGCGACGAGTGCTTGTCGCCCTCGAAGTGCAGCACCACGTCGACCAGGTGCTCCAGCACCCGAGGGCCGGCGACCTGACCGTCCTTGGTGACGTGGCCGACCAGCACGGTGGCTACGCCGCGCTCCTTGGCGACCGCCACCAGGGCCGCCGTGACCGCCCGGACCTGGGTCACCCCGCCCGGCACGCCCTCGGCCCCGGTGGTCGAGACGGTCTGCACCGAGTCGAGCACCAGCAGCCCCGGCTTGACCGCGTCGAGGTGGCCGAGCACCGCCGACAGGTCGCTCTCGGCGGCCAGGTAGAGCTGCTCGTGCAGGGTGCCCATCCGCTCGGCGCGCAGCCGCACCTGGCTGACCGACTCCTCGCCGCTGACCACCAGCGACGGGCTCCCGGCGTTGGCCGCCCACTGCTGGGCCACGTCGAGCAGCAGGGTGGACTTGCCGACCCCGGGCTCGCCGGCGAGCAGCACCACCGCGCCGGGGACCAGGCCGCCGCCGAGCACCCGGTCGAGCTCGCTGACCCCCGTGGGCCGGGCGCGGGCCGGTGCGGCACTGATGGTGGCGATCGGGCGGGCCGGCTCGGCGGGCATCCGGGAACTGACCACCCGGCCGGAGACCAACGGCCCACTGACCGTGCACTCGACCACGGAGCCCCACTCGCCGCACTCCGGGCAGCGCCCCACCCACTTGGGCGGCTGGTGGCCGCAGGCGTCACACTCGTACGCCGGGCGCGGCTCGCGGGCGGCGCCACGGCCGCGGCCGGTGGCGGTGGTGCGGGGGGAGGTCGATCGGGACGTGCTCACCCCAGGACGCTAACCGGACGGTACGACGAAAGCCCACCCGGAAACGGCGACACCGCCGGCGTGGCGCTGGCCACACCGGCGGTGCCGGGACGATCAGTCGGGATCAGCCGTGGGGGCCGCCGCTCTCGAAGCCCGCCTCCTCGCGCGGGTGGACGACCGGCGAGGGGACCGCGGCCGGGGTGAGCGGCACGCCGATCGGGGCCCCGGTCCGGATGGTCTCGCCGTTGCCGAAGTCGAAGGTCAGGCTGACCTGCTGGCCGCTGAGCAGCCTGTCGTTCAGGCCGACGAGCTGCAGGAAGCGGTCGCTGCTGGGGCTGAGCTGGGCGTATCCCTTGGCCGGAATCTCGATCCGGGCCGGCAGGCCGGTCGGGGTCGACTCGCTCGGCGAGGCCGACGGGCTGGCGGAGGCGGGCTCGCCCGACCCCAGCGCCTGGCTCGGCGAGGCGTTCGGGTTGCTCGGGGTGGGCGACCCGGCGGCCGGCTCCGTCGGGGAGTTGGTCGGGCTCGCCTGCGGACCGCTCGCGTCGCTGCCGGTGAGCAGGATGTCACGGGCGCCGTCGGTGGTGACGGTCACGGTGACCGGAGTCGTGCTGTCGTTGTAGATGACGACGTTGAGCGGGGCGTCGCTGCCCGGCTGGTAGCCCTCGGTGCCCGGGTACTGCACGTACAGGCCGCGCACCAGGTAGAGGTTGTTGGCAGTCTGGACGTTGACGCCCTGCGACGACGGGACCTTGATGGCGGTCTCGGCCACCTGGCCGGTGCCACACCCGGAGAGCAGCAGGCTCGCCGCTGCCGCCGTACCGGCCAGCAGCAGGGCCGCCCGCCCGGAACCCCTGATCGAGCGCGTCACGTCGGTCCTCCTCGTCACGATCCCCACCCGGCCGTACGCCGGGCACGGGTTGGGTTGGCCATACCCGCGCAGACCGCGCTCCAGGGTAGTTGGGGCTGATCTCGGCCCGCACGCCGACCCTGCAATGCCACCTTCCCGGGGCCTGGTCAGACCACCCGGCCGTTCGCCACCAGCAGGACCACGTCGACGAGCGCCACCACCAGCATCGCCCGGAACGGGGCCACCGGCCGGCCGCCGCTCCGGACCGCGACGCGTCCGGCGTACCAGCCGAGGGCCGGTACCAGCGCGGCGACGGCGATGGCCGACAGGCCCGCCCACGACGGCGGTCCGGGTGGCCCGACGACCAGGATCACGGTGGCCGCGAGGAGCAGCCCGGCGGCGGCCAGCCGGCTGCCCGCCGGCCCCAGCCGGTGCGGCAGCCCGCGCACGCCGGTGCGCGCGTCGTCGGCCAGGTCCGGCAGCACGTTGGCGAAGTGCGCCCCGGCGCCCAGACTGGCGGCGGCAGCCACCAGCCAGACGGGGGGCAGCGGCGCGCCGGGCAGGGCCAGCACCACGAAGGCGGGCAGCGCGCCGAAGGAGATCGCGTAGGGCAGCACGGAGACCGGGGTCGACTTCAGCGGCCAGTTGTAGAGCAGCGCGGACACCAGCCCGAGCGCCACGCACGCCGCCGCGGCGCCGCCCGCGGCCAGCGCCAGGAGCGGGGTGGCGACGGCGGCCGCGACGGCGGCGTACGCGAGGGTCCGGCGTCGGACGACGCCGGTGACCACCGGCTTGTCGGTACGCCCCACCATGGCGTCCCGGCGCGCGTCGAGCGCGTCGTTGCTCCAGCCCACCGCCAGTTGGCTGGCCAGGACGGTGAGCACCACGGTGGCGATCCCGGCCGGCCGGTGCCCGACGCCGGTCGCCAGCAGCCCAGCCACCACGGTGACCGCGGCGGCCGGTTCCGGATGGCTCGCCTTCACCAGCCCTAACACCGAAGACCGCATAAGAGAAGTCTGGTCGTTACCGGGGAGTCGTGCCACGCTCGGTCCATGCGAGAAGTGGCCCCGGTGTCCACTCCGTACCGGGTGCTGCCACCCAACGATCCGCGCCAGTACGACGACCTGGCCGGCGAGTGGTGGCGACCGGACGGCGCGTTCGCGATGTTGCACTGGCTGGCCCGGGCCCGTGCCGCGCTGGTGCCGCCGGCGTCCACCACGGACGCCCTCCTGGTCGACCTCGGCTGCGGTGCCGGCCTGCTCGCCCCGCACCTGGCCGGCAAGGGCTACCGGCACGTCGGGGTCGACCTCACGCGCTCAGCCCTCGACCTGGCCGTCACGCACGGGGTAATCGTGCTCAACGGCGACGCCACCGCGGTCCCGCTCGCGGACGGCTGCGCCGACGTGGTCTCCGCCGGTGAGTTGCTGGAGCACGTGCCGGACTGGCGTCGGGCCGTCGGCGAGGCGTGCCGCCTGCTGCGTCCGGGTGGCCTGCTGGTGCTGGACACCCTCAACGACACCCTGCTGGCCCGGCTGATCGCGGTGGAGATCGGCGAACGGCTCCCCACCGTGCCGCGCGGCATCCACGATCCACGGTTGTTCGTGGACGCGCGGGCGCTGGTCGCCGAGTGCGCCCGGCACGGCGTCGAGCTGAGGCTGCGCGGGATCCGACCCGAACTGGGCGGGACGCTTGCCTGGCTGCTGCGCCGGATGCGGAGCGGCGTCGCCGACCGTCCCGCGGGGCGGGCGCCGCGCATCGTGCCGACCTGGTCGAAGGCCGTGCTCTACCAGGGCCACGGGGTCCGGAACGGGTAGCCGGGGCCGGGGTGAAGGGGACGCCGAGAAGGGGGCTACATGACTGTGTACGCGCTGGAGGCGGCCCGCCGGTTGGCGCCGCGACTGGCCGCCCGGGCGGCAGAGCACGACCGGGACGGCTCCTTCCCGGTCGACGACTTCGCCGACCTGCGGGAGGCCGGGCTCTTCGGGCTGATGGTGCCCCGGGAGCTGGGCGGGGCGGGGGCCACCTTCGCCGAGTACGCCGCCGTCGCCACCGAGCTGGCCCGGGGCAACGGCGCCACCGCGCTGGTGTTCAACATGCACGCCTCGGTCACCGGGGCGCTCGGCGCGGTGACCCGGGAACTGGCGGAGGCGCTCGGCGTACCGGACGAGGCGCTGGCCGCCCGGGACCGGCTGCTGCGCGCGGCGGCCGAGGGCGCCTGGTACGCGGTGGCGATGAGCGAGCGCGGGGCCGGTGCCCGGCTGTCTCAGCTCAGCACCGTGTACGAGCCGGTCGAGGGCGGCTGGCACCTCAAGGGCAGCAAGACCTTCTGCTCCGGCGCCGGGCACCCGGACGGCTACCTGGTGGCCGCTCGCTGCGCTGCCGACCAGTCGGTGGTCTCCCAGTTCCTGGTCCCGACCGGCGCGGGGATCACCGTGGAGCCCACCTGGGACTCGCTCGGCATGCGCGCCACCTCCTCGCACGACCTGCACCTGGACGTCACCGTGCCCGCCGACCGGCTGCTCGGCGGGGTGGAGGGGCTCGCCCTGGTGGTCGCCCAGCTCATGCCGCACTGGCTGGTGGCCAGCTACGCCGCCGTCTACGTCGGGGTGGCCCGGGCGGCGATCGACGCCGCCGCCGAGCACCTGAACGCGCGCAACCTCGCCGGCCTGCCGGCGGTCCGGGCCCGGCTGGGACGGGCGGACGCGGCGGTCGCAGCCGCCGAGCTGGTGGTGGCCGAGGCGGCCCGCCGGGTCGACGAGGCGCCCGGCGACGCGGAGACCAACCGCTGGGTGTGGCGCGCCAAGCTGCTCGCCGGCACCACCGCCGCGGACGTGGCGGCGTCCATGCTGGAGGCGGCTGGCACCTCGGCCACCCGCCGGGGTCACCCGCTGGAACGGCTCTATCGGGACGCCCGGTGCGGCTCGCTGCACCCGGCCACCTCCGACGTCTGCGCCGACTGGCTCGGCGTCGCCGCGTTGGGCGGCGATCCGGACCGCGACGGCTCGGCCCCTCGTTGGTGAGCGCGAGGAGTGAGCCGGGTTTGCGAGCCCCG